>CAJTZH010000058.1 GCA_910584325.1 uncultured Lachnospiraceae bacterium
CTTGCAGGGTGTTCAAAAGATGAAATCTTAGATCAGTATAATAGTGTTGTCCAAACAGCTGGAAATACAGCACTCACAAGCGATTTTTCGCTGAAAGGGAATCGGGCATATGGGGAAGATTGCTATACTGGGACTTATACGGCAGATTATAAGGACTTTTCTAAAACAGAATATCTTTTTGGCGGAACTTCTATCGAGCGTGAAAACGGCAAAGATATTTCTGTTTCCTGCGACTTGGAAATTACCGAGGGAACAGCGCAAGTGTTTTGGGTTTCTGGCAGCGATGATCCGGTAATCCTGCTTGAAGCAACTGGTAGCTATTCCGAAACAATAACATTGCCGGAAGGCGGAAACTATATTGGCGTTATTGGAAACAATTTTACAGGGCATTTAGAAATGAATATAGAATAATAATCTGCCGGACGACGGCAAAAGAAAAAAGCCGTCGTCAAGCAGAGGGCGAAGCGAGAATCTTTGCCTAAAGATATGGCGGCTAACTCCTTAGCCGCCATGAAATGCAAACTGTATCAACAAAATTCATCGGTCATTGATTTGTTAAAAAAATTTTGTCTTATGAAACGGGATTTTTTGCCTATGAGTATGAACTATCATATCATTTAGTATGTCTTAATGTTGTGATTGCGGGCATGAACCCGAAAGCGTTAAGTATATCATGGGACATTCCAACATTACCATGACGCTGAACTATTACGCACACGCAACATTCGCTTCCGCAAAGGCTGAAATGGAAAGGCTGATTGCAGCATAGCCGCAGACGGATTTACTACTTCTTTTACTACCACCCAGAGGGAAAACCTAAAGGTTTATGAGGGTATATGTGAACTTCTCCCCATATCTAAACTGCCGGAAAATCCCGCGAATACAGGCTATTCCGACATATAAGAATTTCTAAAGAGATAATCTGATTTTACCAATAATTTTGTGAAAATATTATGAAAGACGCTTTAAGAATTCAATTGATGGTTACAATTATCTGGAAAAAATGATGGAATCCGCAAGACCAAGCATTGGATAAGGTATGTTATAAGAGGTTTTTATAGATAATTTTGCATACGAATATCTATTATAAAATATTTGTCAATAAAAACAATGGAGCTGTCTGCGATAAAAACAGTCAGCTCCATTGTTGTATTAAAATATGGCTATCTTTAATTCAGCTCCGCAATCCTTGACAGTCTCACATACATATCGGAAATCCGGTACCACGTCGGAAAATCGACAACGCCGGTCTGCGGCATATTGAAAATGCGCTGGAATTCCCTGACGGCTTCGGCGGTTCTCGGACCGAATATCCCGTCGGGATTCAGATAAGGAATCGCGTTGTAATTTTCGCGGATACGGTTTAACTGCTCCTGAAGCTGCATGACTTTCTGACCCTCGGAGCCGATGGTCAGATTTTCGCCCGGCCATGAGGCGGGGATGCCGGAAATCTCCTCGGCGGTATTGATGTACATACTTTCTCCGTAATAATTTCTAAGAATCTGTATCGCGGAATAGTTTTGGTCGCCAAGATACTTGGAACCCCACTGGCTCAGCCAGTTCGGGCAGGTCACGCGTTTTCCATCGCAGTACTGCGTGAGAATCGGCTGTTTTACATTCGGGCGCGACAGATAGTTCGTAAACATTTCATCGACAATCTGGGAAATGTTTTCGAAAATATTTCTGCCGTAAATCCATTTATGGTCAAATGCGGTCGAAGAAGTAATCGTGAAATCGTATCCCTGATTCCGGTACCATTCTGTATATACCCTGTTCATGGTAAAGGACATAATCGCCAGAATATTCGCGCGGAGCGTCGCGTCCGGCCAGGTGGAATAGATTTCGCTGCTCGCCACATTTTTCACATAATCCCGATACCTCACATAGTAGTTTTGCGCGGTAGAATCAGTTGGTGCACCGTCATGTACCACAACAAATTCAGGAACAACCACGCGGCTAAGTACAATTTCTCCCGGGTCGTTGACAGGCTTGATTTCTGCTTCGGGTATTTTCTCGGGGAAATCTCCAAACAGTGTGTTGACGGGAATAACAATGTTTCGCTCAGAAGTGACTGGTGTTGCGGGTGTGAGCCGAATGGGCTGGATGGAAAGTTCCCCCGACATAATGTCTGAGCCGGAAACACTGAGATTTTCAAATCCCGGTGCGGAGACAGTGATGGTATATTCCGCAAAAGGCTGGTTTTCGCTTGGCGCCATGCTGTATTCAAGCGGCGGCGCGGCAAGGGAAATCTGCTCTGTCTGACCGGAGCTGTTGGTGGTAAGCTGTTCAATGGTACTTTCAGGGTCGCCGGTATAGGCGATGGATACGGTGGCATTTTCAACGGGAGTATAGTCGATGGAGGAAGTGACGTCTACCTCCAGAAATCCAGTATCGATATTGTTGGAATTATTAGCTGAGTCCATGAGTACCCCCGGACTTTTTTTATAGTATATGACAAAAAAGAACGGATTGACACGTCAAATAAAATGAAATATATTTTTAATAACGATACGGTAACGAGAAACGGGGTGTCAGGTATGGCAAAAAACAAAATTATTGTCGTAGAGGACGAGGAGGCAATCGCGAAAATGATTGCGATGAACCTGCGGGTTGCAAATTATGAGGCAGCGGTGTTTTACGACGGCGCGGAGGCGGCACAGTCTCTTAAGGAAAACCACGAATATGATTTGGCGCTTCTTGACGTAATGCTTCCGGGGATGGACGGCTTTTCACTGCTGGAAGTCATGAAAGAATATAAAATACCCGTAATTTTTCTCACGGCAAAAGAAGACTTGGATTCTAAAATCGCGGGCCTAAAAGGCGGTGCGGAAGATTATATTGTCAAGCCGTTTGAAGTGCTGGAGCTTTTGGTGCGTATGGAAAAAGTACTGGAGAGGACGAACAGGCTGGAAAGCCGCTTAAAAGTGCTTGATATGGAAATTAATTTTGAGGAGCATACGGTACGCCAGAACGGCAGGGAGATTTTGTTAAAACCGATGGAATTTGAACTGCTCTGTGTGCTGGCAAAGAACAAAAACATTGCTATCTCCAGAGAAAATCTGTTATCAATGGTCTGGGGCGTCGATTATATGGGAGAAACCCGGACGGTTGATGTGCATATCGGGCAGCTTCGCAAAAAGCTGAATCTGGGAGAGCATATCAAAACCGTGTCCAAAATGGGATACCGGCTGGAGGAATAGCGTGTGAAACTGAGAACAAGAATTATCTGGATAAGCTGTCTTTCGATTTTTGGGGCGCTGCTGGCAGGCGATATCATTATCTGGATTCTGGCGTATAAAAATCTGATGAACGAGGCGTTTGTTTCTGCTTACAGAGATTCATTTCTGGTGGCAAATGATTTTCGGGAACATCTTTTACTGGCACAGGCAAGTGACGCGGATGACGAGGTTTATCTGCAATATTTGTTAAAATCTTATCAGGATGATTATAATGTCTGTATTTATTATGAAGACTATCAGGTGCCGCAGACGGCAAAAACAGTGTATAATCATACGATATTTCCAATGGAGGATTTTCTGGAGCAGGATTACCGTATTTATTACGAGGAAATGTATTACGCAAGGGTAAGGTGGAAAAATACGCCGTATATTTTATTTCGTTACAGCCATCAGGGGACGATATTTTTGTACCGCCTGTGTGATGTTTCGGCGGTGGAAGAGCGAATAGGACTTCTGGCTGTGGCGACATTGTTTCTGCTTGTCGTCCTTACGGCAGCGGCAAGTCTGATTCTTGGCAGCGTGCTCAAGAAAGTTTTGAAACCCCTCGGGGAATTGAACGAGACGACGAAACGCATTGCGGATAACGACTACGGACAGCGTGTTGTCATTAAACGGATGGACGAAATCGGCGAGCTTGGAGAGAGTTTTAACAAAATGGCGGAGGCGGTGGAGGCAAGAACCAAAAGCCTTGAGGAATCGGAGCAGAAGAAAACGCTGTTTATGGGAGATTTGACGCATGAGCTAAAAACGCCGCTGACGGCGATTTCCGGTTATGCGCAGACGCTTCTTACGGCAAAAATTACGAAAGAAGAGGAGGAAGAAGCGCTTTTATACATTGATAAGGAAGCCAAACGGCTTTCCCGTCTTTCAAAAAAGATGATGCGGCTTCTGGAACTGGATGCGGATGCGGAGCCGGAACTTACAGAAACGCCCGTGGAGGAATTGTTTGAGTGGGTACGGCGCGCGTGCGGCGCTATATTAAAGGAAAAACAGATTACGCTGCATTGTGAGGAACATGGCGAGCTCCTGCCAATGGATGTGGAGCTGATGACGGATGTGTTGATTAATCTTGTGGATAATGCTGTAAAGGCAAGCAAAGAGGGCGGAAAAATTATTTTAAGAGCGCGTGAACGCTGCATTGAGGTCAGGGATTTCGGGCAGGGTATCCCGAAAGAGGAACTTGGAAGAATTATGGAGCCTTTTTATATGATAGATAAATCACGCAGCAGGAGAACAGGCGGAGCGGGACTTGGACTGGCGCTTGTGGCAATGATTGCGAAGCGTCACGGAATCCGTATTGAAATTGACAGCCGCATCGGCGAGGGAACGCGATTCATTTTACAATTTGTTTAAATTTTGTTGAATACTTGATGTAAAAATCTGTGTTATGCTGACAATAAAGGTGAGCAGAACGCAGATTTTTTGCTTATCAGAAATACAAAAAAGGGAGAATTTGTTATGAGTAAGGAACGTAAACTGAAAAATAGGAAGGCATGGCGCAAGGGAGCGGTGTGGCTTGCGGGGATGATGGTTGTAATGACGGCAGGATGCCAGAAAAATCCCGATTCCTCGATTGTGAAGAATAAGGATATGGATAAATTGATTGAGGAGGCGCAAAACGGCGGTGATAATAAGACGCAGGTGTCGGAACTCGCGAAGAATTACGATACATATCAGACGACGCTGAACGACGAGGCGCTTAAAATTACGGTAAATGTAGACGCGAAAGTGGATATTCCACAAACGCAGCAGATGTCTGTTCTGCGGGTAAGGCAGAAAGACATTGCGCAGGAATTTCTTGACAAAGCGAAGACACTTTTGATGCAGGGAGAGACATTGTATAACGGACATGTATTGTCGGTTCGGACGCGCAGTCAGGTGGAGAAGGAAATCAGCGCGACGATTGAGGATGGGAAAAAACTGGCAGAACGTTATGAGGGGAAAGATTTAAAGATATATCAGGAGGAAAACCAGTGGGCAATTGACAGACTCCAGAAAGAGTATGAGTCGGCGCCGCAGTCCATAGACTGGGAAGCGTATCTGTCGGACGGCATATTGAAAAAAACAGCGTCTCTTGATAAAGACGAATATTCGTGGGAGCGTGAAATGAATCCTGACGGAGAAATTTTTTACGGAGTCAGTAACGCACAGAACGGAAATTATTTGTCGCTGTACGCGCAGAATAACAAAAATTACGGAAACTGTCTGCGGTACAGGATAAGTAAGCATGGTTATGTGCATTTAAATAGTGTTGTGGTAGGAAATACCAATCTTGACAACATACTGCCAAACGTCTGGAGGGCGGATTTGACAAAGGAAGCGCTGGCGGAAGCAAAAAAATATGGTTATGAGTATGCAGGGGAGTACGAAGACGAGGCTGCCACGGGAACGCTTGACGAGGCGAGAAAAAAAGCGGATGAGCTGATTGCGGATTTGGGACTGACAGATTTTGGCTTTTACCACGGTGATTTGTACTGTGAATTTCAGGATTTTAGCGCAGGCGGCGACGAACTGGCGGACGATGGCTGGCGGTACTCGAAGATTTACATTTTACAGTACATGAGGCAGATTGACGGAGCGTTTGTGACAAATACCGGGACGAGCAAGCATACGGAAGGATGGGATAATAAAACGTATGTAAAAAAAGACTGGCCGATTGAAGGGATTGAAATCCGTGTCAACGACGAAGGCATTATCGGATTTGATTATATTGCGCCGATAGAAATTACGGAAACGGTGGTTGAACAGTCAGGTATGAAATCCTTTGACGAAGTCAAGGGAATCTTTGAAAAAATGGTTCTGATTACAAACGCCCAGGCGGAGGAAAAGGTTACGATTTCTGTTGACAGGGTGGTGCTCGGGTATTCAAGAATCAGCGAGGCAGACAGCTTTGATACGGGGCTGTTGGTTCCGGTCTGGGATTTTATGGGAACGGTCACAAACGAAGCATACGGGGAGGAGGAGTATCGGAGTGTTCTGACCATCAACGCGGTGGATGGTTCGATTATTGACAGGGCATTGGGATATTAGGATGAATAGTTTCGAGACGGATATAAAACGGGCGTTTTGCTCCATAGGGTTTTGGACGGCGTTTTTAGGGCAGGTACTGATTTTGTGCGCTGCCGGAGCGCAGTCGGATTTATTTTACATGACGCATCCGGTACTTTGTACATTCCCTTATACAACGGCATGGCTTACGGACTATCAGAGCGGATATATCAAGGCATATCTTCCGAGAACAGGGAAAACGGCGTATATCATGGGAAAATTTCTTGCCTGCGGTCTGGCAGGCGGAGCAGCGCAGGCGGCAGGCTGCGCCGTGTATCTGCTGCTCTGGGAAAAAACAGTGCAGATGATACCGGGACTTGTTTTTCTATCAGGGATGTTCTGGGCGCAGCTTGGAGCAGTTCTTTCTGCCGTATCAAACAGCAGGTGCATCGCCTACGGAGGACCGTTTGTGATTTATTATCTCGCGGTTATTCTTCATGAACGGTATTTTCAAAATCTGTACTGCCTTGATCCGTATGAGTGGCTCCTGCCGCAGCACGAGTGGCTCTTTGGCACGGAAGGAATCCATATTCTTGTGGGCGGGCTGATTCTGCTGCTGTACTGCGTTTATCAGCAGGTTCTAAGGAGGTACATGGAATATGTTTAGCGGTTGTTTGGTGAGAAAACTGCGCCGGATATGGTTTTCGGCAGCGGGAAATTTCAGGAAATGGAAGGGAAATCCCAATATTGCGCTGGTGTTCGGACTGGCGTTTGTGATTTCGTTTCTGCTCTCCGACAAGGTGGTGGCATTTTCCGTACAGCACGATACGCTGCTTTGTATTCTGGAGCCGTTTATCTGGACATTCGGGGATGCCGATTCCATACTGGTTATTTCCCTTCTTTTACTACTGTTATTCGCGGATTTGCCCAATCTCGGAAATGAGGTGCCGTTCTTCCTTGTGCGGACAAGCCGTGTTGCATGGCTTGCCGGGCAGATTTTGTATCTCATGCTCGCAACATTTGCCCTAATGGGTTTTATTTTATTATCTACCTGTATTTTGGCGGGACAACGGGCGTATACCGCAAATTTGTGGAGCGAAACGGCGGCGATTCTCGGCTATTCTGATATCGGGGAACATATCGCCGTCCCGGCGTTTGTAAAGGTGCTGGAATTGTCGTTTCCTTACAAATGTACGCTGCATGTATTCGGGTTGATGACGGGATACTCGCTGCTTTTGGCAAGTATTGTGCTGTATCTGAATCTGTGGAAGAAAAAAGGCGGAATTATCGGCGGAATCTTGTTCAGCGGCTTTGGTTTTTTGTTAAACGCCGACGTGCTGTGCGCGGTATTTCATATTGGCAGTGAGGGCAGACGGTACGCCAATATTTTATTCGGATGGATTTCACCGCTCAATCATGCGACGTACTATATGCATAATTTCGGGTATGATAATCTGCCGAAGCTGTGGATGTCGTATCTGTTTTTCGCGGGCGGAAGCTGTGTACTCTTTTTATTGTCCATGCATAAAATTAAAACATACAGCTTTGATTTTACGGGGACGCAGCGGTGAGGAATGCGTGGAAAGAATAGAAAAAATTTGTTGTTGCGGGGTGATGGGATGCAGGCAGGAATTGTGGTGGAACATGTTGCGAAATCGTTTGGCAGGGAACAGGTATTAAAGGATGTGAATCTTGTGATACCACCGGGAAAAATTCTCGGCGTTGTCGGAAATAACGGCAGCGGGAAAACGGTTTTGATGAAATGTATCTGCGGTTTCATGAGGGCTGATAAGGGGACAATATGGGTCAACAAAAAACGTGTCGGAAGAGACTGCGATTTTCCGGACAGACTGGGGATTATGATTGAAACGCCGGGGTTTATTCCCGATATCAGCGGCTATCACAATCTGAAAATACTGGCTTCGCTAAAGGGGCGGATTGGCAGGAAAGAAGTACTAAAGAGTCTGGCGCGGGTGGGGTTAGAGCCTGCCGCGAAAAAGCCGGTTTCAAAATATTCATTGGGAATGAGACAGCGCCTTGGCATTGCGCAGGCAATCATGGAGGAGCCGGACGTTTTGATTCTGGACGAGCCGTTTAACGGACTGGATAAGGCGGGGGCGGCGCAGATGCGCGAGCTGTTCAAGGAGCTTAAGGGGCAGGGGAAATCAATTCTTCTTGCAAGTCATAACGCACAGGATATCGAAGAATTGTGCGACGACGTACATGATATGGAGGATGAATGGAAATGAAAGACAGCAAGAGGCGGTTTCTGACTGCGGTGGTATGTATTTTGACTTTCGCGGCAGTATTTGCGTTCAATATCAAAACCGTGACGGCAGAAGAAGACGAAACACAGCAGGAAACAACGGAAACGGCAGCAGAGGAAGAGGGCGGGGAGCCGGAAACGACATCTGAAACAACAAGCGATGAGGACGGGACGGAGCCGGAGACAACGTTAAAGGATCCGGAACCGGACGGCAAAAAGACGGCGGAACTTACAATTGACAATATGAACTGCTATGAAGGTATGGAAAAGACATATTCACAAGGGTATATGCCAAAGATAGAAAATCAGACGGCACAGCTTGTCGTACCGGTTCTTTGTAATGAAACGCTGAAAAACGAACGGCTGACCGTGCATTTAAATTTGGGAAATTCCTCCGATATCCCGTTTGTGTATCGAAATTATGAAAAAACGGTTTTTCTGGAACAGCATTCGGTGAATGACGAAAGCGGTACTGTGCAGGCGTATGTGGCGCGGTTTGATTTGGAATTAAAAGACGACCGGTACAACGGAAATTATCCGGTAGAGCTGACGGTTACGGCGTGGGATTGTAATGGGAATAAAATCGAAAAAACAATTACAATATATATCGCCGTCACGGACGGCAGAAACCGGGACGCGGAGCCGTTTACCCTGCCGGAACCGGAAACAAGTCCTTCTTTTGCGCCCAAAATTATAATAGAAGATTATGAATTTTCCAAGGAACAAATTGTTCCGGGGGACGAAGTGGATGTCACAATACGGCTGAAAAATACGGGAGTGTTGGGAATCAGGAATCTGACGGTGGCTTTTGGCGTTCCGGCTCAGTACTTTATTCTTCTCAGCAAAACGGACCGTATCTGGCTTGACGCCATTCCGGCGGGAGAAACGAAAGAAGTAACATTTACCTGTGAAGCAAGAACGGACGCGCCGTGGGGGCAGTATGACCTGAAGCTGAATTATGATTACGCCGATTCTAAGGGAAGTACATACGCGGGAGAAGGCACGGTGAAGCTGATGGTAGGGCAGGTTGTCAGGCTGGAATTTGATGAGTTAAATATCGCGTCTTCCATGCGGGTAGGCGATGTGGTGCAGGCGCGTCTGCATGTGATGAACCTCGGGAAGGGAACGGTTTTCAACATACGGGCGCGTATCGAGGCGGACGGTATTTCGCCTGAGGAGACGCTATTTATCGGCAATCTCGACGCGGGAAAAACGGCGGAAGGAACCGTCAAAGTACAGGCATCCGGTCTTGTGCAGGGAACTTCAGTCTATGGAAAAACGCAGGGAATCGTGACGATTTTGTATGAGGACGCTTCAGGAAAAGAATATGAAGAAACGTTGGATTTTTTCACGACAATTACGTCGCCGTTTTCGGGACAGGAGATTGCCGAAGAAGATGAACCGGGACAGTGGTGGGTGATTATAGCGGTAATAGCGGCAGTTTTATGTGTATTTACCGGGACATGGATTGTACAGAGGCAAAAGGAAAAACGGTGGCGTAAATGAGTGGTGAAAGTCGGATAGCGCGTTTTTTAAGGGCAAGAAAGCAAAGCGATATGGTGAAAGTACAATTGGCGTTCTTTCTGGCTGGGTGCTGTTTTACGTTTTTTCTGGCGGCAGCCGTCATCACGTTTTATCGGGAAAGTACGGGTTTTGCTGAATATGTTTTACAGGGAACCGGCGAAGGGGTCGGGAATATTTTCGAACGGACAGAAGTGAAGGCAGCGGGACGGCAGAAGGAAACGAGCGTGCAGCTGGACATTCTGGGCGAGGTTATGACATTTGACTGTGTAGAGCTGCCGTTTGAGTACATCAAAGCGGTGTATAAAGTTACAGAAAACAGCGCCATGACAGTTTTTTACGTTAATCAGACGGCGTTTGATACAGTCGGCAGGATGTGGACGAAACGCTTCGGAACGGTGTTTGAGGCGGACGCCGTATATCCGGAATATCTGACGGAGTACGGGGAAGAGGGAACGGCAAAACTGGTGCTGCTTTCGCAAATTGCAGACAGCGGGGAACCGTTTGTGTGCAGGGCGGCGGACAATATCCGTCTTGCAGACGCGGACCAGATAAGAGTGTGGATGAAAAAACAGGATTTCAATGAAGGGATGCAAAAATGGTTTCGGGGTATCGGACTGGAAATGAAGGACAGGGAAAGTATGCAGATTTGGGAGTTAAAGGAGGAAATTTCGCTTCTTCGCGTAAAATATGAACTGTTTGCGGCGGCGCTTTGTTTTGCCGCTGCGGGCGCCTTAAGAAAATATGGAAGGCGCGATTATTTTATTGACTAAAATCGTCAGTTGTTGTACTATTTATATGTTATACGACAATGAGAAAATATATTTTATCATCGAAGAAGGAGAAGAAAAAATGAAAAAGTTTCTAGTGTGCGCCCTGGCGGCGGTTCTGACGCTTTCCACGCTCGCAGGCTGCGGAAGCAAGCCGGCTTCGTCAAATACCGGCGGTTCCAATGGCGGTGATTCCAATGGAGAAAAGTATGTGGTAGGTATCTGCCAGCTGGTACAGCATGCGGCGCTTGACGCGGCGACGCAGGGGTTTAAGGATGCGTTAAAGGAAGAGTTTGGAGACAATATCGAATTTAAAGAGCAGAATGCGCAGGGTGATTCCAATACATGTGCAACAATCATCAACGGATTTGTTTCGGATAATGTTGATTTGATTCTTGCAAACGCTACACCTGCCCTTCAGGCAGCAGCGGCAGGCACCAATGAGATTCCGGTTCTTGGTACTTCCGTTACGGAGTACGGCGTGGCGCTTGGTATTGAAGGATTTACGGGTACTGTGGGCAATAATATTTCCGGTACATCTGACCTTGCTCCGCTTGACGGACAGGCTGATATGATTAAGGAATTGTTCCCGGATGTGAAGAAGGTTGGTCTTCTTTACTGTTCGGCAGAGGCAAATTCCCAGTATCAGGTAGACGTTGTGAAAGAATGTCTTGAGAAAATGGGTTATACGTGTACGTTCTATTCATTCTCGGATTCCAATGACCTTTCTGCAGTAGCGACAAAGGCAGCTTCAGAGAGCGAATTGATTTATGTTCCGACAGACAATACTGTTGCGGATAATGCGGAAATCGTGAATAATATCTGTGTTCCGGCAGGCGTTCCGGTTATCGCAGGTGAGGAAAATATCTGTAAGAAGTGCGGCGTTGCCACATTGTCAATCAGCTACTATGATCTTGGTGTAGGAACGGCTAAGATGGCGGCCAAAATCTTAAAGGGCGAGGCGAAAATTTCCGAAATGCCGATTGAATACGCACCGCAGTTTACAAAGAAATACAACAAAGCATTGTGCGAGCAATTAAACATTACAATTCCGGAAGGATATGAAGCGATTGCGGAATAATGAAATGACTGGCGGAGGTGCCTTACCGGCACTTCCGTTCTGTTCTGTTTTTATCACATTTTAGGAGGAATCAACGTGCCTTATATTACAGCGTTAAGCTTACCGAATTTTTCAGCTTTAATGAACGCACTGCCGGGAGCATTTGCCCAGGGACTGATTTGGGGAATCATGGCAGTGGGTGTGTACATAACGTTTCGTATCCTTGACATTGCGGATTTGACGGTAGACGGTTCCCTCTGTACGGGCGGAGCGGTCTGCATTATGATGATGCTTTCCGGTCATAACGTGTGGGTATCGATGCTTGCGGCGACGCTTGCGGGAATGCTCACAGGGTTCGTTACGGGACTGTTTCACACATTTTTGGGAATACCGGCAATTCTTTCGGGTATTCTGACGCAGCTTTCCCTTTGGTCTATCAACCTTAAGATTATGGGAAAATCAAATCAGGCGATTAACGTAGACAAGTTTGACCTGGTTGTGTCGTTGCGTTTTATCAAGAAGGTTGCTTTTTATAAGAATACATTGTTTGTGGTTGCGGTTTTTATTATTGTCATAGTAGGAATTCTTTACTGGTTCTTTGGAACGGAGATGGGTTCTTCCATCCGTGCTACCGGCTGTAACGGTAACATGGCAAGAGCGCAGGGCATCAACACCGATTTTAACAAAGTACTTGGTTTAATGATTTCAAACGGTCTTGTGGCACTGTCAGGAGCGCTTCTTTCGCAGTACCAGGGATTTGCCGATATCAATATGGGGCGGGGCGCGATTGTAATTGGTCTTGCGGCGGTTATCATCGGCGAGGCGGTGTTTGGTAAGCTCTTTCATAACTTTGGATTAAAGCTGTTTGGCATTGCTATTGGTTCGATTATATATTATCTCGTTTACCAGTTTATTATCTGGCTCGGGGTCGATACGGATTTATTAAAGCTTCTCTCGGCGCTTCTCGTTGCGGTATGTCTCGGACTTCCGCATTTGAAGAGCAAGTATTTTGCGAAGCCTGTTAAGAGAGGAGGCGGTGCGAATGCTTGAGATAAAAGAGATTTATAAGACGTTTAACGCAGGCACCCAGAACGAGAAGAGCGCGTTAAACGGTGTGAGCCTTACGTTAAACGACAGTGATTTTGTGACGGTAATCGGCGGCAACGGCGCGGGAAAATCGACGATGCTCAATGCCATTGCGGGCGTATGGTCCGTGGACGGTGGTAAGATTTTAATTGACGGGGAGGATGTAACAAAACTTTCCGAATACAAGAGAGCCAAATACCTTGGCAGAGTATTTCAGGACCCGATGACCGGTACGGCGGCGACGATGTCCATCGTGGAAAATATGGCGATTGCCGCCAGACGCGGGAAAAGAAGAGGTCTTGGCTGGGGCGTTACAAAGGAAGAGCGCGAACAGTATATGGAGATGTTAAAGAAAATCGGTCTCGGTCTGGAGGACAGACTCACGAGTAAGGTTGGTCTTCTTTCCGGCGGTCAGAGACAGGCGCTTACGCTTTTGATGGCAACCATCCAGAAACCGAAGCTTTTGCTTCTTGACGAGCATACGGCGGCGCTTGACCCAAAGACGGCAAAGAGAGTGCTCGAGCTGACCAATGAGGTTATTTTGGAGCATAATCTTACGGCGCTGATGATTACTCATAACATGAAAGACGCCATTGCGTATGGAAACAGGCTTGTGATGATGCACGAGGGCAGAATTATTTTTGACGTGTCGGGTGAGGAGAAGAAGAAGCTCAAGGTTTCCGATTTGCTTGCCAAGTTTGAACAGGCAAGCGGCGGAGAGTTCGCGAACGACAGAATGATGTTGTCCTGACCGGTATCAGTAAGAATATTTTTAGGAATCCTTCATACATTTTATTATAGGAATGTATGGAGGATTTTTTTATGACAGGAAATTGCATGCAATTTCCCTATCCGGTGCGAAGGGCGATATCGGTTATGCTGTGTGTCATGATGACATTTTACATATTATATTGTCCGATGCTTGATAAGGTATATGGGGCAGAACCGCAGGTCTCTTCCCCGTCGGTTATTCTGATGGAAGCCTCTACGGGAAGTGTGATTTATGAAAAAAACGCGGACGAACAACTAAGACCTGCCAGTGTAACGAAGGTCATGACCCTGCTTTTGATATTTGACGCGCTGGAAGCGGGAAAGATTAATCTGACCGATGAAGTGACGGTTTCAGAATATG
The DNA here is from genome assembly GCA_910584325.1 of uncultured Lachnospiraceae bacterium. Lineage (GTDB taxonomy): Bacteria > Bacillota > Clostridia > Lachnospirales > Lachnospiraceae > MGBC120314. The sequence goes on from CAJTZH010000058.1 coordinate 14,063, forward strand.
CCGCATCCATGGGAGGAAGTCAGGTATTTTTGGAGGCGGGTGAAAAACAGACAGTTGATACAATGATAAAGTGTATTGCGGTTGCGAGCGCGAACGACGCGTCTGTAGCGATGGCGGAATATGTCTGGGGGAGTGAGGCGGAATTTGTTAATCAAATGAATGAGCGGGCAAGGGGACTTGGCATGAACAATACCAACTTTGTCAACTGCTGTGGACTGGATGTGGATAATCATATGACGACAGCGAGGGATATTGCGCTGATGAGCCGGGAACTGATTATAAAATATCCGCAGATTCACGATTACTCTTCCATCTGGATGGATACGATTACACATGTGACAAGGCGCGGAGAAAGTGAATTTGGACTGACGAATACCAATAAGTTAATGAAACAGTACGAGTGGGCGACAGGTTTAAAAACAGGCTCCACAAGTCTTGCAAAATGCTGTCTGACGGCGACCGCAAATCGAAACGGTATTGAACTGATTGCGGTTGTCATGGCGGCGCAGACCAGCAAAGACCGGTTCGCGGATGCGATAACGCTCTTAAATTACGGTTACGGTATCTGCAGCCTGTACCGGGACGAAAATCCGCCGTTAATACCGGAAATCATTGTAAAAGGCGGTATTAAGGACAATGTGCAGGGGATTTCACAGCGGGAGTTTACCTGTTTGTTTATGAACGGAGAGAATCTGTCGGGCATCAGCGGCAGTGTGGAATTACTGCCCGATATCAAGGCGCCCGTCGCCAAGGGAGACGTGCTGGGACAGATCGTGTATACGCTGGACGGAAAAACTGTCGGCAGCGTGGATATTATTGCCGCGGAGGATGTGGCGAAAGCGGATTATATGGATTTTCTGTTACAGGCGTTTTTGATGTGGGTGGATGTACTGTAAATTTGGTGGAATGATGAATGAGAGGCTGCCGTGAGGTCTTAGAATGCGGCAGCCTCTTAGTGATTATTGGTTTGATTCCATCTCTTTCATACGCACCAGCTGACCATTTGTTCCTCCTTAATTTTATACATTAGTTGTTACATCTCTAGTTTACCACACAAAAAATTTATAGCATAGAAAAATAAGAAAAGTTCCTCTCAAATTTCCCGGTTGACAAATCCCTGATTTATGCTACAATAAAACCTAGTTTATCAAAACATCAAAAGGCAATGAAGGTGCACAGTAGATACTTATTTCCCAGACAGAGACCGCAGCCTTGGCTGGAAGCCGCGGGGTATGGATAAGCGTTGAAATTCCCACCCGAGCCGTACTGCTGAATATCCGCGATTAGTAGGCAGTGCCGTTTCATGTACGTTACGCATGTCGAGAGCCTGACTGTTCAGGAAGCAGGGTGGTACCGCGAAGTAATTTACTCCGTCCCTTAGCGTATGATACGTTAAGAGGCGGATTTTTTTGTATCAGGAAAAAGGAAAAGGAGATTCAAAAAATGAAAGAAAAACTGCAGAGTATCAGAGAAAAAGCTCTGGCACAGATTAGCGGTTCTGATTCATTGGACAGACTGAATGAAATCAGGATTGCGTATCTTGGAAAAAAAGGAGAGCTGACGGAAGTATTAAAGGGCATGAAGGAAGTCGCCGCGGAGGACAGACCGATGGTCGGGCAGCTTGTCAACGAGACGAGAAGCGCAATTGAAGAAATGCTTGAGCAGACAAAAACAAAGATGGCAAAAAAACTGCGTGAAATCCAGATGGAGAAAGAGACCATCGACGTAACGCTGCCGGCAAAGAAAAACGCGTTCGGTCATAAACATCCGAACACGGTTGCGTTAAATGAGGTGGAAAAGATTTTCGTCGGTATGGGGTATGAAGTTGTGGAAGGTCCGGAAGTCGAGTACGACTATTACAATTTTGAGGCGCTCAATATTCCTGCCAATCATCCGGCAAAGGACGAGCAGGATACATTTTACATCAACGGTGACATCCTGCTTCGGACGCAGACGTCCTCCACGCAGATTCACGAGATGGAAAAAGGGCGTCTGCCGATTCGTATGATTGCACCGGGAAGAGTATACCGTTCCGACGAAGTGGACGCGACCCATTCACCGTGTTTCCATCAGGTAGAAGGACTGGTTGTCGATAAAAATGTCACATTTGCGGACCTAAAAGGAACGCTTGCCGAGTTCGCAAAAGAGCTGTTTGGGCAGGAGACAAAGGTGAAATTCCGACCGCATCATTTCCCGTTTACCGAGCCAAGCGCGGAGATGGATGTGACCTGTTTTAAATGCGGCGGCAAAGGCTGCAGAATGTGTAAGGGTTCCGGCTGGATTGAAATATTAGGCTGCGGCATGGTACATCCGAACGTTTTGCAAAAATGTAATATTAACCCTGACGAGTACAGCGGGTTTGCTTTTGGTATGGGTCTCGAGCGAATCGCGCTGCTCAAATACGAGATTGACGATATGAGATTGTTATATGAAAACGACGCAAGATTTTTAAAGCAGTTCTAAGCAGGAGGTAGAGAAAATGAATACAGCATTATCATGGATAAAAGCATATGTTCCTGACCTTGACTGCACGGCGCAGGAATATACGGACGCAATGACACTGACGGGAACAAAGGTCGAAGGATTTGAGGAACTTTTTGCGGACCTTGACAAAATTGTTATCGGTCAGGTTTTAAAAGTAGAACAGCACCCGGATGCCGACAAACTAGTGGTTTGTCAGGTAAACACCGGTTCGGGAACAGTACAGATTGTAACGGGCGCGCCAAATGTATTTGAGGGCGCCAAAGTGCCGGTCGTTTTAGACGGAGGAAGAGTTGCAGGTGGTCATGACGGAAGCAGGACAGCCGGCGGCATTAAGATTAAAAAAGGAAAACTGCGCGGCATTGAGTCAAACGGTATGATGTGTTCCATTGAGGAACTGGGTTCTTCCAGAGATTATTACCCGGACGCGCCGGAGGACGGACTTTATATTCTGCCGGAGGACGCGCCGGTCGGAGCGGATGCCATAGCGTATTTAGGTCTTGACGATACGGTATTTGAATATGAAATCACGTCAAACCGCGTGGACTGCTACAGCGTTCTCGGCATCGCAAGAGAAGCGGCGGCAACGTTTCGAAAAGAATTTATACCGCCGGTTATCAAGGAAACAGGGAACAGCGAAGACGTTCATGATTATATCAGCGTTTCGGTAAAAGATACGGACCTTTGTCCAAGATATACGGCGAGAGTCGTAAAGAATATCAAACTGGCGCCATCGCCAAAGTGGATGCAAAGACGCCTTGCGGCATGCGGCATCAGACCGATTAATAATCTTG
>CAJTZH010000059.1 GCA_910584325.1 uncultured Lachnospiraceae bacterium
CTGGCAGACACCTCTGTGCGGCGCGGTGACGGCGACGGTGGAGGATGGGGCAATAAAAGTTGCGTCATACTGTAAATCATGATATATTGGAAGAAGAAATTGTTAAGCGGCAGTCTGACCGGTAAACGGCAGCGGCGGTTTGGCGGCGCGAGGGCATATCATGAAAATTATTAACGAAAATATAAAGGAAAAACGGTTTAAACGCTCGTATCTTCTTTGCGGACAGGAAGATTACCTTAAAAGGCAGTACAAAGAGAAATTAAAGGAAGCCGTTACCGGCGGCGACGATATGAATTATTCTTATTACGAGGGAAAGCTGATTGACGTCAAAGAATTAATTGATACCTGCGAGACGCTGCCGTTTTTCGCGGAATACCGTCTTGTTGTCATGGAAAATACGGGATTTTTTAAAAACGCCTGCGATGACGCGCTGGTGGATTATGTGAAGAATATTCCCGATTATCTGACAATTGTTTTTGTGGAGAGCGAGGTTGATAAGCGGAGTCGTCTTTACAAAGCGGTCAGCCAGAACGGGTATGTCAGTGAAATGAAAGTTCAGGAGGGCGCCGTTTTAAAAAAATGGATTGTTTCACTGCTTACGGCACAGCAAAAGAAGATGGACGGCCGCACATTAGAACAGTTTTTGGAATACGCGGGCAGCTCCATGGACAATATTTATCAGGAGCTGGAAAAGCTGGTCTGTTATACGATGGGACGGGAGGTTATTACCGGAGAGGATTTGGAACAGGTCTGTACCGTGACGACAGTCAGTAAAATATTTGACATGGTGTCGGCGGTGGCACAGAAACGTCAGAGGGAGGCGCTTGATTTGTATTACGACCTTTTGACGTTAAAAGAGCCGCCGATGCGCATATTGTATCTGTTATCGAGGCAGTTTAATCTGATTTTGCAGGTAAAGGACCTTTTGGCGCAGGGGTATCAGACTGCGTCTATTGCGAAAAAGATGGGCGTGCAGGCGTTTATTGTCACAAAGTGTCAGAAACAGGCAGAGTATTTTACGATGGCAGGTCTTAGGGAAGCGCTTGAAGAGTGCGTTTCTTTTGAGGAAGCGGTGAAAACGGGAAGGCTGTCGGACAAGATGTGCGTGGAATTAATTATTATCAAATACAGTCAAAGGCAGGAAAACGAACATGGAAAATAATAAGTGGAAAAAAATCGCGGTTGTGGAGACAATCGTTATTGCGGTTGTAGTAGTGTTTATCGCGGGCTTCTTTCTGGGAAAAAGTAAAAATTCATCAAAGGAAGTAAACGACAGCGCAGTCACAAATCCGTCCGACGAGGCTGTACAACAAAAAAGTCCGACGGAGGCTTCGCCGGGAAGTACGACACCGGCACAAGAGGAAAGTTCTGCTGGCGAAAAGCAGCCGCAGGAAACAACCGCAGTGCGGCAGACATTCGATGTGATACCGGATGAGAACGGTCTGAAACTGTCGTTTGAGCTGACGCAGGACTGGGGGGATGATAAGGAACATTTCTACAGCTATACGCTGATTGTTGAAAATACGGGAAACGATTTGGTTTCGGAATGGGCGGCAAAACTTCCGGTCTCTGACGATTTTTCGGTCAGCTCAAGCTGGAATACAAACTGTGGCGTATCAGACGGTTTTCTTTACATAGAGCCTGTAGAGTTTAACAAAACACTGGAGGCGGGCGCGTCCTCGGATAGTATTGGTATCATCATGGTATATCAGACAAAGCCGGAGTTTGAAAATGTTGTTGTAGGTTCGAAAGCGGAGAAAAAAACATCCCCAAAAGAGAACAATGATCAAAGCAGTAATAAAGGAGGAGACGTTGTGGCGGATTTTCGAGGAAAGTTATCAGTGAAAGGGACAAATCTGGTGGCTGAGGACGGCAGTACGGTTCAGCTTCACGGCGTCAGCACGCATGGACTGGCATGGTTTCCGGAATATGTGAATTATGATTCATTTCAGACGCTTCGTGATAAATTTGGCGCAAACGTCATAAGACTTGCCATGTACACCGGAGAAAACGGCGGATACTGCACGGGCGGCGATAAAAATGTGTTAAAGAAGCTTGTGGAGGACGGCGTGTCCTATGCCACGCAGCTTGATATGTACGTGATTATCGACTGGCACATTTTAAGCGACAATAATCCCAATACATACAAGACGGAAGCGATTGCTTTTTTTGACGAAATGTCGAAGAACTACGCGGACAACGACCATGTGATATATGAAATATGTAATGAGCCGAACGGGGGAACGAGCTGGGAAGACGTGAAGTCGTATGCCGAGGAAGTGATTCCGGTGATTCGCAAAAATGATAAAGATGCGGTGATTCTGGTGGGCACGCCTACCTGGTCGCAGGATGTGGATAAAGCGGCGGCAAATCCGCTTGACGGCGATAATCTGATGTATGTGCTCCATTTTTACGCGGCAACGCACAAGGATGATTTGCGTAATAAAATGAAGGCGGCAATCGACGGCGGACTGCCTGTGTTTATCAGTGAATTCAGTATCTGCGACGCGTCGGGCAACGGCGGGCTGGATTACGATTCTGCCAATCAATGGCTTGAGGTTATCAACGAATACGGTTTAAGTTATGTGGGTTGGAATCTCAGCAACAAGAACGAAAGCTCTTCTATTTTAAAGTCTTCCTGCACGAAGACGAGCGGTTATACGAGAGACGATTTGTCGGACAGCGGGAAGTGGCTTACAGATAGTTTTCAATAATCATTCGGAGTTTTGATAATGATAAGGGTGTCACACAATACAAAAATATATTACGGGCTTACCGCTCTGATTCCGGCAGCAGTGCTTTTGCTCTGTTTTTGGGAAAAGGAAATTACGCCGTTTGGCGATAACTGTCTTCTGGCGATGGACGCATGGGGACAGTATTTTCCGATGCTTAAAGAGATGAAACGGGCGCTGTTTTCGGGAAATATGGCATGGTCTTTTGACGGCGGGCTGGGCTTTAACCTGTGGGCGCAGAGCGCCTATTATACAAACAGTTTTTCATGGCTGTTTCTTTTCATGCTGCCGGATGCATGGATGATAACGGGACTTCATGTGCTGATTGTCATACGGTTTTTGCTGTGTGCCGTAACGTTTGCGTACTGGCTGGAATGGCATTACAAAAAGAGAACATGGGAAGGTATCGTGTTTGCTGCTGCATACGCGCTAAGTTCTTATACCATGGCATTTTTAAATCAGTTTATGTGGCTGGACGTTGTGGTATTATTTCCGCTGGTCATGGTTTCGCTGGAGCGTTTGTTTCACAAAGAAAAGCCGGGAATGTATACGGCGCTTTTAGCGCTGACAATCTGGACGAACTTTTATATCGGCTACATGGTCTGCCTGTTCTGCGTGATTTATTTTTGCGTGCTGCTGCTGGAGCAGAGAATGAGTATCAGAGAACGGCTTGGGAAAATGTGGTTATTTTTTTGGTATTCTTTATTTGGCGGTGGAATCTGCGCCGTGTCGCTGATTCCCATGGCGCATGCCCTGTCTTATACCCACACGTCGGGGGCAGGCTGTACAAATCCGTGGGAATGGTATCACTCTCTTTTGGAAATTTTAAAAAAGTTTCTTCCGTTTGGCGAAATATCGCTTGCGTTTGAATTTCCGAACGTGTACTGCGGCATCGTCTGCCTTGTTTTCTTTTTTGCGGCGTTCTTTTTAAAGAGCGTCGGTTTTCGAAGAAAGATTTTGACGGCGTGTACCTGCCTGATTTTGCTGATTTCCATGGATTTAAATGTTTTGGACTATATCTGGCATGGATTTCACTACCCAAACCAGCTTCCGGGCAGATGGAGTTTTATGTTTATTTTTGTGGTGCTGACGTTTGCGCTTCCGGCGTTTTGCGCGCTCACAGACCTTTGTAAAAAATTTGCGCGGCAGTACGCGGCAGACGAAAAGAGGGTCGGAGTGTTTTTTAACTGTATCCCGGTTTTTCTGGCGGCTTTAACGATATGCGAGGTGGGAGCGAACGCGGTTCATACGGTTACAAAACAGACATGGACGACAAGTGCGTCAAACTTTATCCGCTATGACGAGGACATGGAGCGGATTCTTGCAAAATACAGGTGCGATAACCCGGAACAGACCGGCTTTTACCGCATGGAACGCGCAGTTCCCTATAATCTTAACAGTGGTCAGCTTTATGGATATCAGGGAATTACATATTATTCTTCGACGCTTAAGAAAGCGGCATATGATTTTTTTGACAGACTGGGGCAGGATGCTTACGCCGATTTAATTGTGAAATATTATTCTTCGCCGGTAACAAACGCATTGTTTGGTGTGCGGTATATTTTATGTATGGAAGAGGGGCTGCCGTCGGACGAGAATCTCGTCGTTGTGGAGCGGCAGGGAAAGATTACGGTCATGGAAAATCAGTCCTGCCTTCCGCTTGCGTTTATGGCGGATTCGGGGATAGAGACGTTTGATGTCACACTATACAACGAACTTGCCCTGCCAAGGGAAATTTTGTATGCTTTGTGCGGCAGACAGGCAGGAATTTCGGAAGCGGTGGAACAGCTTAGGCAGTCTCCGCTTGTGATTGAATCGTTTCAAAATACAAAAATCAGCGGAACGGTTACTTGTGAAAAGGATGGCATTTTGTTTACGTCTATTCCGCAGGATAAGGGGTGGAGTGTTTATGTGGACGGTAAGAAAACAGAGACAAAAACGCTTCTTGGATACCTTCTCGGCGTGGAATTAAAACAGGGAGAGCACAGGCTTGAATTTCGTTATCATGTTTACGGGATTGGCGCGGGGCTCTTGGTGTCCGTTCTGTCTCTGGGGCTTTTTAGCGTTTCACTTTATTGCGCAATAAGGAAACGTTTCATATAATTTATAAATAAAGAAAAGACGGTACAGGGTGAATGTACCGTCTTTTCAAAAGGTGATAAAAATAAAATTCTCGTATTTAAAAATTAAGCCATAGCGTTTACTGCTTTTGTTAAGCGGGAAACTTTTCTGGAAGCTGTATTCTTGTGGTATACACCCTTTGAAGCAGCCTTGGAAATCTCACTAATAGCAACTGTCAAAGCTTCGTTTGCAGCAGCCTTGTCGCCTTCTGTAACCGCAAGCTCTACTTTCTTAACATAAGTTTTTACTTTGGACTTAATCGCCTTATTTCTTGCAGTTCTTACTTCAGCAACTAAAACTCTCTTTTTAGCAGATTTAATGTTAGCCAATCCGGACACCTCCATTACTCAAATATTTATAAAAATTCATCTGGATGTTTTTCATTAAAGCCGGACACGGACGTTCTAATGTAAACACACTATTGTATTTTAGTGCAAGAGATTTAATATGTCAATACATATTTCTTTGAAAATTAGAAAATAATTACAGATAGGGTAAGAAATATTTCACGGGAGGTTGTTATATGAAAGAAAAATTTAATGTCAGGACAGACCTTGCTTTAGAGGCAAAGGAAGATGTTGATGCGTCCGATGGCAGGCTGGAAGGCGTGATTGTTGAGGAAAAGGTGAATAAACACGCCAACATTCATGTGATTAAGCTGACAATTACAAACGAAAAGGGCGAGAAACTGTTAAAGAAGCCGGCGGGAACATATCTGACGCTGGAGGCGCCCGAGATGTCGCAGCCAAGCGAGGAATACCACCGGGAAATTTCCTGCGTGCTGGCGGAATACATCAGGGAACTGATACAGCCATACTGGAGAGAGGATGGAATTTCCGTGCTGGTCGTGGGACTTGGAAACAGAGAGGTGACGCCGGACGCGCTTGGACCAAACGTTGTCAATAACATCGCCATACAGCGGGAAAGTGAAGTAGACGGACAGAAAATTTCCATCAGCGGTATTGTGCCGGGCGTTATGGCGCAGACCGGCATGGAGACGGCTTCTATTATAAAGGGTGTGGCGGCAGAGACAAAACCGGACGTCGTGATTGCGATTGACGCGCTAGCGGCACGAAATTCCAAACGTCTGAATACGACGATACAGGTTTCGGACACTGGGATTCATCCGGGTTCGGGCGTAGGAAACCACAGACGCGCTATCACGAAAGAGACAATCGGTACGAACGTTATCGCAATCGGTGTGCCGACGGTTATCGATACACCGACGATAGTATATGATACGTTGGAAAATCTGTTAAAGGCGTTATCGGTTTCGCAGCATTTCAGAATGGTGTCGGAGACGTTTAGGCAGTTTAACGACAATGAGAAATATCAATTAATCAGGGAGATTATCGCGCCTGAAATGTCAGATATGTTTGTCACGCCGAAGGATGCGGACGAGACGATTAAACGTATCGGCTATACGATATCCGAGGCCATTAATATTGCAACCAATTCTTAAGAATATTAATATCTGATGAAATTACGGAATATATATGGAGTAAGGCTGTGAGAAAGAGGTGGTTTCGTCTTGTTATGAGGAGGAGACCAATTGGCATAAACAGAGCAGGAATACTCATTATTTTGGGTTTCCTGTTCTTATTTATGAAGTTTTCTCCGAAAACCATCATTTCGGGCATTCTGTATAAAATGAACTGTATGAGCGGTTTTCTGGAGCAGAGAGATTTCAATATGATTCATTGTTATCTTCCGGTGGTGGGATATGTAGATTCGCATTATATTGAAACCGATTTTTTATCGGACCCTACTTATCAGGCGCAGGCACAGATTGAATACATAACGCTTAATGAGGAAGAAAGTCACGGGGAGGAGGAGACAGAAGAAGAGCCCGTAGAGAATGGCGGGGAGGATGCGGCTCAGGTTTCCACGGTTTTAACGCCCGTAAAGTTTACTTACAATGAATTGCTTGATTTTAACAGTCTTTTGAGCCGGTTTTATACGGTAACATCCATAACGGAGCTGAAGAAGGATAAATTTAATGTCAGCGAAGGTTTAAATCAAAATCTGACTATGATTGGCGATAACAGTCAGCCGCAGATTCTTATTTTCCATACACATTCACAGGAAGAATTCGCAGATTCCATACCGGGGGACCCGAATACATCCATTGTGGGGGTGGGTTCGAGGCTTGCGGAAATTTTAAGCAGCCAGTACGGATATAATGTCATTCACGACACGACGGTATATGATTATGTAAACGGCGTTCTGGACAGGAGCAAGGCGTATACTTACGCGGAAAAAGGAATCCAGTCGATTCTCGAGCAGTATCCGACGATTGAAGTGGTTCTGGATGTTCACAGGGACGGCGTGAATGAAGATATTCATCTGGTGACGGATGTGAACGGAAAACCGACGGCGAAAATTATGTTTTTTAACGGTATCAGTTATACAAAGATTAACGGCGATATTGATTACCTTCAGAATCCGTATATACAGGATAATCTGGCGATGAGCCTTCAGATGAAGCTTCTCGGAGAGACGTATTACCCGGGTGTTTTACGTAAGATTTACATTAACGGCTACCGTTACTGTCTGCATTTTCGGGCAAAGTCTATGCTGATTGAAGTCGGAGCGCAGAATAATACGCTCGAGGAGGAACTGAACGCGATGGAACCGCTCGCGGATATGTTAAACAGGCTGCTTTGCGGGGAAAAGGCATATTAATGTTATGAAAAGCGGGATTTCTGTTTTGCTGTGCGAAGCGGAAATCCTGTATTTTTGTGAAGAAGTAAGTCTTCAGAGGAATTTTAATTCTGTATGTTTTGTGTTATACTGTTTTATATCAGGCGGTTTCTATGAAAAATTATTGAATGAAATTGGAAAGTTGTGGAGAAACATATGATACTTGAAACAGAAAGAATGTATTTCAGGGAGATGAATCAGGCAGATTTCGATTCACTGTGTAAAATTTTGCAGGATGAAGAAACGATGTATGCGTATGAGGGGGTTTTCAGCGATAATGAAGTACAGGAATGGCTCGACAGACAGATTTCCCGTTATCAGAAGTGGGATTTTGGCTTATGGGCTGTCATATTAAAAGAGACGGATGAAATGATTGGTCAGTGCGGGCTTACAATGCAGCCGTGGAAAGAAACAGAAGTGCTTGAGATAGGTTATCTTTTCAATCGGTTCTATTGGCATAAAGGTTATGCGACAGAAGCCGCAAAGGCGTGTAAAAAATATGCGTTTGAAATTTTAAAGGCAGATGAAGTCTGTTCTATCATCAGAGATACGAATATCGCTTCTCAAAATGTGTCTGTCAGAAACGGTATGATGAAAACGGATACATGGGTTAAACAGTATCGGGGCGTCGATATGCCGCATTATCGTTATGTGGTACGCAATGAACAATGAGATAGGAGGCAGTAAAATGAATTTTGACATAAACAAATTAAAATGGACAAGGAAACCGGCGGATTATGCCATATCGGAAAATAAAATTGAAATCACAACAAATCCGCATACCGATTTATGGCAGAGAACATATTATCATTTCAGGAATGACAATGCGCCTGTTTTGCAGATGGAGACGGATGAAAAATTCTTTTCTTTTACAGTGAAAACAGAATTTGCAAGTAAGCGCAGATTTGACCAATGCGGAATTGTGATGTACCTTGACAGTGAAAACTGGCTGAAAGGTTCAATCGAATATGAAAATGAAACATTGCAGCATCTTGGAAGCGTTGTTACGAACAATGGCTATTCGGATTGGGCGACAACAGAACTCGATGCTTCCATAAAATCAATGTGGTATCGGTTGAGCCGCAGGGAAGACGACTATTGTATCGAGTGTTCCGAAGACGGCGTTACTTTCAAACAGATGCGCATATGCCATATGTGGAACGGCAACGGAACTATCCGGTTTGGCATTTATGCCTGTAGTCCCGAAGAATCATCTTTTAAGGCAACGTTTACCAATATGAAAATAACGGAATGTAAATGGTCTGCGCATGACGGGCAGCAGCCGGACGAAGCGTGACAAACCGGAATTTGTGAGAGGTAGAATCATGCAAGGAAAGCAAGTTAAGACTTCGAATGGTAATATTGTTTACTGGATTTCAGATGAGTTTGACGAAGGGAGAGAAACATTATTTTTTCTTCATGGTTTGACAGGCGACCATACGATGTTTCAACCGCAGTTTCCTTTTTTTGAAAAGAAGTATAATATTATTGCGTGGGATGCGCCTGCGCATGGAGAATCAAGACCTTACAGGAATTTTAGTTTTGAAAATGCAGTAAAGGGAATGAAGCAAATTGTTGATGAGTGCGGTTGTTCTAAAGTAACGCTGATAGGTCAGTCAATGGGAGGGTTTAATGCGCAGGCGTTTCTTTGCAGATATCCGGATTTTGTAAAAGCATTTGTAGCGATTGATTCAACGCCATACGGAGATTACTATTCCCGGTCTGATATTTGGTGGCTTCACCAGATAGAATGGATGTCAAAACTTTTTACGGAAAAAATGTTAAAAATGTCTATGGCAAGGCAAAACGCGGTTACAAAAATGGGGCAGGAAAATATGGCTGCAATGATTGACAGATATGGAAAAGCGGAACTATGTCATTTAATGGGGATTGGGTTTGCCGGTTTTTTGGAGGATAACAGAGAACTACAGATTTCCTGTCCGGTACTTCTGATTGTCGGTGAAAAAGACAGGACCGGAAAGGTAAAATCATACAATAAGAAGTGGGCAAAAAGAACAGGATTTCCATTAGTGTGGATACAAAATGCCGCTCATAATTCGAATGTTGATAATCCGCATATGGTAAATAGTAGCATCATGACTTTTTTGCAGGATTTTATGAAACGTTAAATTCCCATTTTTCGTGTGAAGAGGAGCATTAATTATGGAGAACAAATATGTTGAAATTGACGAAAGCACATGGCAGAGGGCAATGCACTGCGCAATTTTTAGAAACAGTGTTGAGCCTGCGTTTTGTGTTACATTTGAAGTTGATGTAACTGAATTTAAGAAATATGTTAAGGACAATAATCTATCTTTTACAATGGCAATGGTCTATGCGGTATGTAAATGCGCCAACCAGGTTGAGGCATTCCGATACCATTTTACGGATGGAAAGGTTGTTTTATTTGACAGTATTGATACCGCGTTTACATACCTTAACAAAGAAACAAATTTGTTTAAAGTGGTCAATGTGCCTATGATGGATGATTTAAAAGAATACTGTATTCAGGCAAAGAAACTGGCAGAAGAACAGAAAGAGTATTTTACGGGACCGCTTGGAAATGATGTTTTTCAGTGTTCTCCGATGCCTTGGGTGAGATACACGCACATTTCTCATACCAACTCCGGAAAGAAAGATAATGCTACGCCGTTGTTTGACTGGGGTAAGTATTATGAAAAGGACGGCAGACTGATGATGCCTGTTTCGGTTCAGGCACATCATTCATTTGTTGACGGTATTCATATTGGTGAGTTTGTAAATATCTTAGAAGAGTATTTAAGTAGTTTTTAGCAGTAACTTTCCGTTTGTCCAGTCAGAAAATAAAAAGTCATGGAGAAATACATAATGAAAGAATATATAATGAACCGGGTACATGAATTGTACTGGAAGGATGATATCAATTGCGCGCGGACAACCATCATCTGCCTGAGCGAATTATTTAAAACGTCTGTTGAACCGCAGACAATCCGCGCCGCGGTCGGATTGCATGGCGCGGGAGGATATCGGGCACAGTGCGGTTTGGTTGAAGGGACGCTGATGTTTATGGGAATTTATCTTCACGCGCTGGGAAAAACAGAGGAAGAGATTGTATCTGCCTGCTATCAGTTTGCGTCTGCGTTTGACAGTGCATTTGGTTCATTAAGTTGTTTTAAACTGCGTCCTACAGGGTTTTCGGAAAACGACCCGCCGCATATGTGTGAAAAACTGACTTGTGACGGAATTTTATTTGCATACCAATATATTTTGGAAATTACACATTGAGTGTAGTTATTGCGGAGGATTTATGAAAAATATATTATTAAGCGCGGACAGTGAATTAAGCGTGTTCAGCGTTCCGGACGAAGTGGCGGATAACCTTCAGGAATATTGTCTGGAGTTTTGCTGCAACTGGCTTCATAAAAGTCCCGACGCGGCAAAATACCGTGTCAAGATGGGGAGTGTAACCGGTGTGTGCTATTCTGAAAAAGATTTTATAGATTATCTAAATCAATACATTTGTGATGAACAGTCGGTATTAATTGAGATACTTACCGATGTATATGAAGCTGATAATCTGCCGGAAGAATACGTTGGGCTACCGTATTTCAATTTTTAACTGCTTCGGGTTTGTCCAGGCAGAAAAATAAAAGGCGATTTTTGGGAGGTGCTAAAATGAATAAAATGATAGCAGGCATCGGGGCTTTGCTGGTAACGTTTTCCGTATTGTTATTTGCTGTCTGCATGTTAATTTCCTTTGACTTTGGAAGCTATTTTGTCTGTATGCTGCTGCCTGTCGGATACATTATGATGACTGCCGGTTTTTGTGTCGAAAGTGATGAAAGACATCGTGTGGCTGCCAAAGCTGCAATGGCGTTTGCAATAATTTATGCCGTTTTGATATTTCTTGTGTATTTTGCGCAGACAACTTCTGTCCGGCTCGATTCGCTTGATGGGCAGGCGATGAAAATCCTTGATTATTCAAGAGGCGGATTATTTTTTAATTACGATTTACTTGGATATGGCATGATGGCGCTTTCCACTTTTTTTACCGGATTGACAATAGATGCAAAGACAAAAGCGGATAAGTTGTTAAAACGTCTCATGCTGATTCATGGCATATTCTTTTTTTCCTGTTTCCTTATGCCCATGACAGGGATTTTCAGTTCCATGCAAAATGGCGGAGTGAATGTAGGAGGAGTTATTACGCTCGAAATCTGGTGCGCGTATTTTATGCCAGTCGGTATTTTATCATGGAAACATTTTAGAAATTACAAAGAAGGAGGGCATGGTCAACAATGAAATATAAAAAACAGATTCATCCGGAAATAAGACGTATCGCAAAAATTGTGCCATATAATAAGTTGATTATAAAGTGCGCCAATATCTTTCAGACGGTATCGCTTTTTCTGACAGGGATTCCAAAGGGCGTTGCGAATAGAAATATTACGATTGCAGGATATAAGGGGCTAAACGTTAAAGTAGAGCTGTTTGAGCCGTCAAATGTGAAAGAAAAGCTGCCATGCCTGATTTATGTGCATGGAGGCGCTTTCAGTTATAAGGCTTCCGCCTACCATAAAAAACTTGCGTGTATTTATGCGATGAAAGTAAAGTGCAGAGTTTATTTTCCTGATTATCATCTGACGCCGGGGTATCCGTATCCGGCTGCGTATGAAGATGTCCTCGCGCTGTATCAATGTATTATGAAAAATGCTGAAGAATTTGGAATTGATATCGAAAAGATTGGGATAGCCGGAGATAGCGCCGGAGCGTGCATTGCCGCGTTGATTTGTAATCGCTATGAATACGAAAATTTAAAGCAGCCGTGTCTTCAAATGCTGGTCTATCCTCTGACAGATGTTGATATGCAGACGGATTCCATGAAAAGATTTTCTGATACGCCGTTATGGAACGCAAAAAATAACAAACGAATGTGGTCATATTATTGCGGGAATTTGAAAGATGAAGATAAATACGATGCTTCCCCGATGCACAGCAGTCTTCCTCATATGATTCCCGATACATATATCGAAACAGCGGAATTTGATTGTTTACATGATGAGGGCGTGATGTACGGAAAGAAATTACGCAAGGCAGGAGCGAATGTAGAAATCAATGAAACAAAAGGAACGATTCATGGATATGATTGCGCCTTAAATACACGGATAGCAGTGAGAAATGTCAAAAAAAGAATTTTGTTTCTGAGGAAAGGATTTAATGAAAGTAATTGAAATAACAGACAGAAATTTAGAATTGATACAAATTTTATTGCAAATATGGGAAAGTTCAGTGAAAGCAACACATTTATTTTTATCAGATGATGAGAGAAACAAAATTAAGCAGTATGTTCCACAGGCGTTGAAAGAAGTTTCCCATTTAATCATTGCCGAAAATGAAAAAGGAAGTCCGGTCGGATTTATGGGGATTGCGAATCAAATGCTTGAAATGTTATTTGTTTCAAATGAGAACAGAGGACGAGGGATAGGAAAACGATTGTTACAATACGGAATTGAAAATTATTCCGTAAATGAACTTGCTGTAAATGAACAAAATTCTCTCGCAAAAGGGTTTTATGAATATATGGGATTTGAAGTCTATAAAAGAACGGAGTTAGACGAACAGGGAAATCCGTATCCGTTATTGTATATGAAAAGAAATCTATTAGTTCCTGTTAGTGGAGAACTGGTTGAGGTTGAAAATGTAAAAGGGTTTGTAAAAAGTTATATCCCTGCCTTGCGATACTGATTAACGGAACTTATGCGTGTGTCCATTATTTTCTTAATGATGAAGGAGATATGTGGCAGTCAATCGGATATGGAACGGAAGATATCGTTTTTTTCTGTAACGGAGAAAAGACTGAATTGCCCGCAGATGCGGTTATTTCACTGGATGAGGCAATAGAATGTGCCAGGCAGTTTTTTGAAACATTAAATAAACCCGACTGTATTGAGTGGAGAGAACTGTAATTTCCCATTCATCAGGTAAATTAAAAAATAAATTAAAATTTGGAGGTATCAGAGTATGGCAGTTTCAAATATGAAAGCGCTGCTGCAAAAGGATGTCAAAAAAGTATGGGAAATCGTTACTTCACTGGAACACTATCAATGGCGGAGTGATTTGAGCAAAATCGAGAAATTAAGCGAGAAGCAGTTCGTTGAATATACGAAAGACGGTTTTGCGACAACATTTACAATTACTGTTTTGGAAGCCTACAAGCGATGGGAATTTGACATGGAAAACAGTAATATGAAAGGGCATTGGACGGGGGTTTTTACTGAAAAAGACGGTCAGACGGAGATTGATTTTACAGAAGATGTCACGGCAAAGAAGCTGATTATGAAACCTTTTGTGAAAGCATTCTTGAAAAAACAGCAGGAAGTTTATGTGTCTGATTTGAAAAAAGCGTTACAATGACAACTTCTGATGTGTTCGATAGCCTGATGACTGGCTGAAACCGGAATTGGACTTGCCGTTTTCAAAATCATTGTGGAAAAAGCAGTTAAACAAATATCCATGTATTAATGAGTATTTTTGTTTAAAATGATTTTAAGTTTGTGCTTTTTAAAATCTATGCTGATTGTTATGTTTATATTTTTTGTAAGGATGAAAACAACAGTCAGTATAAATATTCCAAGCAGTGTAAAATTAGGATTTGTTGATATTGTATAAATGATATTTTTCATAATGATAAGCTCCTTTCAATTTTTCTATGATGAGTATATCATGATGAAAAATAAAAATAGTTTCCGTGAAGTTGGGATAAAGTTGAGTAAATTATGAAAAGGGGATGAGATGATGAGTGAAACTTTATCATTTGCATCTTATGCAAGATGCTTAAAAGACGCGATGAAAGGACAATATAATACACAGTTAAAAGTAACAGAGCTGCTACTTGAATTTTTGATTGTGCCGGATTCTGATAATGATACATATATGATTATTTCAAAGAACAGATATTGCCTAAAATTTCGACGCATATAAAGGATGATTTGGTTAGGAACATAGAAGAACGAATAGAGACAGATGCGTCTATTTCAAAAGGATGCTAAAGATGATTCATCTGAAACTGGACCATCTTCATTTGCTATATAATATGTTTTCTTCGTATTCACGTCTTTATCTTTTTGACATCAATCATAATCCGGATTCAGAATTTAACAGCGATTTTCTTTTGATTCATGAAATAGAAGATAAAATTCTTCATTTGGGCCTGGTAAAGGCGCATGGAAAAGAGAAGGGGTTATGTCACCGCAATTCCTTTATTACAACTTATATGGCAGAAAATGAGTATGATATTTTGTATCGGGTTCTGACACATTGTTATGAAATTTCTAAAATTATCAGGGAAGAGAAAGAAACAAAAGTGACAGAAACAATATATCAGAGTGGGCAGGCGGCACTTAGGGAGAAAACAGGTATTGAGCCGGAACCGAAGTTAGTCAGATATATTATGAAAATTAATGTAAAATTCGGTAAGTATCATACTATAGAAATGCTGTCAAAGGTCAGCTTGCTTATGGGGAGTGCAGAAATAAGCGTGACAAGACCTTAATGGAAGAATTTATAGTATTATGGAGAAATAGACAGATAACATATCAATAAGCAGATAGCTTATGAAGAATGAACGCTTGTGGGAGCGCTTCGAGTCTTCCCAGCACTCAAAACGCTCCCGCAGCCGTTACACTTCTCAGATTCCTTCCCCACGAAGAACTTCCAGTAATTGTTTTATTGACATACTTCCCAAATCACCTGCATCCAGCTTGCGGACGGAAACATTGTCCGCGTTCGCTTCCTTTTCGCCGATAATAAGCATGTAGGGGATTTTCTCCAATTGTGCCGTTCTAATTTTGCAGCCTATTTTTTCTGACCTTTTATCTACTTCACATCGTAAGCCTTCTGATTTCAAATCGTTTTCAAGCTTATTTGCATAGTCAAGAAATTTATCCGAAATAGGCAGTATTTTTATCTGTACCGGTGAAAGCCACAATGGGAATTTTCCGGCAAAATGTTCAATCAGAATACCGATGAACCGTTCGATGGAGCCAAATACAACCCGGTGTATCATAATCGGGCGGTGTTTTTTCCCGTCTTCTCCGGTATATTCCGCATCAAAACGCTGCGGCAGTTGAAAATCCAATTGAATTGTTCCGCATTGCCATGTTCTTTTGAGAGAGTCTTCCAGGTGGAAATCGATTTTGGGACCATAAAACGCGCCGTCTCCTTCGTTTATAACATATGGAAGATTCAAATCGTCCAATGCACTTTTTAAACCGTTTGTTGCCAGTTCCCAGTCCTCGTCGCTTCCGATAGAATTTTTTGGTCTTGTAGATAACTCTACATGATACTGAAATCCAAAATCGGAATAGACTTCGTCAATCAGACGGGCAACTCTTTTTATCTCGTCCTGTATCTGTTCCGGCGTCATGAAAATATGAGCGTCGTCCTGCGTGCAGCAGCGGACGCGCATAAGACCGTGCAAAGTACCTGATTTCTCGTTTCGGTGTATCAGTCCCAGCTCACTTATGCGCATAGGAAAGTCACGGTAAGAGCGCGGTTCCATTTTATATACAAGCATGCCGCCCGGGCAGCTCATGGGTTTTATGGCAAAATCAGCCCCGTCAATCGATGTTGTATACATTTTATCCATATAATGTTCCCAGTGTCCGGATGTTTCCCAAAGATGGCGGTTTAACATGACCGGAGTCGATATTTCGACATATCCTTCCCGTGCGTGCAGCTTTCGCCAATAGTCAATCAGCAGATTTTTTAATAGCATTCCCTTTGGAAGAAAAAACGGAAATCCCGGTCCTTCCTCAAACAGCGCGAATAATCCTAACTCTTTTCCCAATTTTCTATGGTCTCTCTTTTTGGCTTCTTCCAGCCGGTTTAAATATTCCGTAAGCAGTTCCTCGCTTGGAAATGACGTGCCGTAAATTCTTGTAAGCATTTTGTTATTTTCATTGCCGCGCCAGTACGCGCCTGCAACGGATAACAGTTTAAACGCCTTAATTGCGCTTGTGTACGCCACATGGGGACCGGCGCACAGTTCTAAATATTCTCCCTGCTGATAAAAACTGATTTGGGCGTCTTTTGGCAGTTCTTTTAACAGCTCTATTTTGTATGTTTCATTTCGTTCTTCCAAAGCCTTCATTGCTTTGTCGCGGTCTGCCGTAAAATGCTTAAGCTGTAAATTTTCTTTGACGATTTTTTTCATCTCTGCTTCAATTTCGGCAAAATTTTCTTCCGAAAAGCGGAAGTCAAAGTCAAAATCATAGTAAAAACCGTCGGCGATAGACGGACCGATTGCGCATTTTGTATTTGGATACAGCCTTTTTACCGCCTGCGCCAAAATATGCGCTGTTGTGTGTCTGAACGCGCTTCTTCCCGGTTCCTTGGCAAAATCAGCTTCCCTGACGGAACCGTCACTCATTTTAATCTTCATTCTATCATTTCCTTTCTCTGAAAAAATTTTGATTAACATAAGAAAAGCACTCCTAAAGATACCTGTAACGTATCTTTAAGGGTGCTTACTGCACGGTTCCACCTTATTTTTTTACTTCAGATTCTATCAAATCCTAACCTTTAACGCAGGTATACGGCAATCCTTACTCTACTTTCGGCAGTGCAGCTGGGGAAGGGTT
>CAJTZH010000060.1 GCA_910584325.1 uncultured Lachnospiraceae bacterium
TCTGGCGGTATATATTCAGGCGGCAAAGGCGCGGAGTGAAGCGCTGGACCACGTGTTGTTTTACGGACCGCCGGGACTCGGCAAGACGACGCTTGCGGCGATTATCGCAAACGAGATGGGGGTAAACCTCAAGGTAACGTCAGGTCCAGCTATCGAGAAACCGGGTGATATGGCGGCAATTCTTAATGGATTGCAGGAGGGCGATTTGCTTTTTGTTGATGAAATCCACCGTTTAAACAGGCAGGTGGAGGAACTTTTATATCCTGCCATGGAGGATTTCGCGATTGACATCATGATTGGAAAAGGTTCGTCGGCGCGCTCTATCCGGCTTGATTTGCCGAAGTTCACGCTTGTGGGCGCTACGACGAGGGCGGGACTTTTGACGGCGCCGCTCAGAGACCGCTTCGGCGTTGTCTCCAAGATGGAGTATTATACGGTGGAGGAACTTCGCACGATTATTCTGCGTTCGGCGAAGGTTCTTGGCGTGGATATTGACGGGGACGGGGCGTATGAACTTGCGAGGCGCTCCAGAGGAACACCGCGTCTTGCCAACAGACTGTTAAAGCGTGTGCGGGATTTTGCCGAGGTCAAATATGACGGCAGAATTACGAAAGAAGTCGCCCAGTTTTCCCTGAATCTTCTCGATGTGGACAAGCATGGACTGGACAAGAACGACAGGCTGATTTTACAGACAATCATTGAGCGTTTTCACGGCGGTCCGGTCGGCGTGGAGGCAGTCGCGGCTTCTATAGGCGAGGACGCGGGCACGCTGGAGGACGTTTATGAACCGTACCTGATTCAGAACGGTTTTGTTCTAAGAACACCAAGGGGAAGAGTGGCGTCGGATATCGCGTATGAACATATGGGAATAAAAAGAGATATGTAACGGGAAAGGAGCGGTTTTTTTGAAGAAGATTAAGATTGCATATATCGGAGGCGGTTCCAAGCAGTGGGCGCGCGTATTTATGAATGATTTGGCGCTTGCCAAGGGGCTTGACGGGGAAATCGGGCTTTATGATATTGACAGGGAGGCGGCGGTGCGCAATCAGAAGATTGGCGAACGGATTAATGAACATCCGGATACGGTTTCAAAATGGAACTATGTGGTGTATGACAGCGCAGAGGAGGTGTTAAAGGACGCTGATTTTGTCGTGATGTCCATTCTGCCGGGAACGTTTGAGGAGATGAGAAGCGACGTTCATGCGCCGGAAGAATACGGTATTTTCCAGAGCGTCGGCGACACGGCAGGACCGGGAGGCGTCCTTCGCGCTATGAGAACGGTGCCGGTTTATCAGGAATACGCCAAAAAGATTCAAAAAATCTGTCCAAACGCGTGGGTGATTAATTTCACGAATCCCATGAGTATCTGCGTGAAAGCGCTTTATGATACGTTTCCTGATATCAAGGCGTTTGGATGCTGTCATGAGGTCTTTCATACACAGGATTTTCTGTGCTGCGTGCTTGCCGAAGAACTTGGCATTGAGAAGCCGAACCGTAAGGAAATTTATACGGACGTATCGGGCATTAATCATTTTACGTGGATTACGAAAGCGCAGTACGGTGATGTGGATATCATAAAACTTCTGCCTTCATTTATGGAAAAACATTACGACGAAGGCTTTTACGAGCATGGAGATAAGAACCGGTACAAGACGGATACGTTTGCCTACGCAAACCGTGTAAAGATGAACATGTATCAGACGTTCGGCGCATTGGGGGCGGCGGGAGACCGTCATTTAGTGGAGTTTATGAATAACAGGTGGTATCTTGCGGATAAGGAAACGGTTGATAATTGGAAGTTTGCCCTGACAACCGTTGATTTCCGCATTAAGCAGATGAAAGAGCGGATTGCAGAGAGCATTGCGCTTGCCGAAGGAACGAAAGCGGTGGAAGTGAAAAAATCCGATGAGGAGGCTGTGGAATTAATGAAGGCGCTTCTCGGATTTGAGACAAGGGTATCCAACGTTAAT
Source organism: uncultured Lachnospiraceae bacterium (assembly GCA_910584325.1). GTDB lineage: Bacteria > Bacillota > Clostridia > Lachnospirales > Lachnospiraceae > MGBC120314. The sequence goes on from CAJTZH010000060.1 coordinate 1,971, forward strand.
ATGCCAAACCGCGGACAGATGAAGGATATGCCGTTTGGTACGATTGTGGAGACAAATGCCGTCTTTTCAAACGACAATGTCAGTCCGGTGACGGGGGCATCCCTTCCGACAGCCGTAAAGAACCTGGTTCTGCGCGGGCTTTATAACATCGAGGATTGCTATGAGGGTATTAAAGAGCGTGATTTTGGGAAAATATTTACATCATTTATCAACCAGCCGCTTTGTGCCAATCTGTCCAAGGAACGGGCATACGAGCTGTTTTCTGAGATGGTGGTGAATACGCGAATGTACCTGGATGGGTATTATGATGTGGATGGGGAGCTTGCGAGAGTAAAGAAGCAGATTTTGTAAAATACGACGGATAAAATTTTGTTGCTTATTCGAAACATTTGTATTATACTTACTTTATAAAATGAGAAAGAGGTGAAAGGATGATTCAGTTTTCTTGCAGATAAGAATGAAATATGCGGTAGTATCTTGTATGGCAAGTGTGCTATTGCGCTTTTTGCAGGAAAATGAAGAGTCTGACACTTACAATATAATTTCATGAGGCTGGACGGCGTAGTATAGGACAGCTTTGATTGTGATTTAGTAGGACTGCGGGAATGGATTTTCCTGCGGTCTTTATTTTTTTGACAGGAGGAAATGAATTAATGTCAATGATTAAGGTAGAAAATCTGACGTTTTCCTATCCCACAAGCGGCGATAATATCTTTGAAAACGTAAATTTTCAAATAGATACGGACTGGAAGCTTGGTTTTGTGGGCAGAAACGGCAGGGGAAAAACAACATTTTTAAAGCTTTTACTGGGAAAATATGAATACAGCGGTAAAATTGTTTGTTCGGTGGAGTTTGATTATTTTCCGTATAGGGTTTGTGATAAAAAAAAGATGACAAACGAGGTCCTTTGGGAAATCTGCCCGGCTGCGCAGGAATGGGAGTTTTTGCGGGAATTATCGTATCTGGACGTAGAAAATGACGTGTTGTGGCGTCCATTTGAGACGCTTTCTAACGGAGAACAGACAAAAGTTCTGCTTGTGGCGTTGTTTTTAAACGAGGGGCATTTTCTGCTGATTGACGAACCGACAAATCATCTGGATGCAAAAGCGCGGGAACTGGTGGCAGCATATCTGAAAAAGAAGAAAGGGTTTATTCTGGTGTCTCACGACCGTCGGTTTTTGGACGGGTGTGTCGACCATATCTTAGCGGCTAACCGGGCAGATATTGAGGTCCGGAAAGGGGATTTCTCGACATGGATGGCGAATTTTACGATGCAGCAGGAATTTGAAGAAGCACAGAACGAACGACTGCAAAAAGATATTGCAAACCTGCAGCAGGCGTCGAAGCGTTCCGCGATGTGGTCGAACAAGGCAGAGGCGTCAAAGATTGGCGCATATGATAAAGGATATGTGGGGCATAAGGCGGCAAAGATGATGAAACGTTCGAAGGCGGCGGAGGCGAGACTGCAAAAGGCGGCGGAAGAAAAATCGGGATTGTTAAAGAATGTGGAAACAGCAGAGAAGTTAAAAATTTTTCCACTTTCGTACCATGCCGATATATTGGCAACGGTCAATAACGCCGCCATCTATTACGGTGAAAAAAGAGTCTGCGATGCCGTTACATTTCAGGTGCGCAGAGGTGAGAGGATTGCGCTTGACGGAAAAAACGGAAGCGGTAAAAGCAGTATATTAAAGATTCTGAACAAATCAGAGATTGAACATACAGGAACGGTGATGGAAGGCTCCGGTCTTGTCATTTCTTATGTTCCGCAGGATACGTCTCATCTTTGTGGGACGCTGTCGGAGTACGCAAGGGAGCACCATCTGGAAGAACATCTTTTTAAAGCTTTACTGCGCAAACTTGATTTTGAACGGGTTCAATTTGAAAAGAATATGAAGGAGTTTTCAGAAGGTCAGAAGAAGAAAGTCCTGATTGCGAAAAGTCTTTGTGAAAGGGCACACTTATATATATGGGATGAACCGCTTAATTTTGTTGACATATATTCGAGGATTCAGATTGAACAATTGATTCAGGAATTTTCGCCTACGATGGTTTTTGTGGAGCATGACGGTGTATTTCGCGATACGATTGCGACGAGAATAATACGAATATGAAGGAAGTATCGGATAGACAAAGTTATAGTTTTTTGAGGATGTATAAAAGACAGTGTTTTTCTGATAATAGCCATAAAATACTGCGTATAAGGAAATAAAGTTGTACAAAAGTTTATTTTATGGTATAATATGTTGAAATAATGGGTTTCATGTGACTACATGTACATCGGATAGGAGAGAGCAGCATGTCTTCAAAGAATAATACAGAGGTAATTATTGGTGGAAAAGTATTTACCCTAAGCGGATATGAGAGTGAAGAGTATCTGCAGAAGGTTGCCACATTTATCAATAATAAGATTATAGAATGCAAGACATTGGAAGGATTTAAAAGACTGCCGGTGGACACGCAGGCGGTGATGATTCATCTGAATATTGCGGACGAGTATTTTAAGATTAAAAAGCAGACGGATGCGCTGGAATCCGATTTGGAGAGCAGGAACAAAGAGATTTATGATTTAAAGCATGACCTGATTGCGGCACAGATTAAACTGGATTCTTATTTTCAGGAGTTGAAAGAATTACGAAGTGAGAACAGTACATATCAAAAGAGTATGACAAAGCTTGAGTCCGAGATAGACGGAATCAGAAAATAGTAAAGAGAAGGCTGCCGCAGATAAATGTTTAAGGATGCGGCGGCTTTTTTACTGAATGATATGAACGGGAGAAGGGATATGGCACATGTTGAGGTGCTGGCACCGGCCGGTTCCATGGAAAGCTTTCGTGCCGCGGTGAACGCGGGTGCGGATGCGGTATATATGGGGGGAAGCTTATTTGGGGCAAGGGCGTATGCCGGCAATTTTAATGAGGAACAGTTAAAGGAAGCGTTGGATATCGCGCATATTCACGGACGTAAGGTTTATCTTACAGTGAATACGCTGTTGAAAAACAAGGAACTTTACGGACAGCTTTATGAGTTTCTGGAACCTGCGTATGCGCATGGACTGGATGCCGTGATTGTACAGGATTTTGGGGTGCTGCGCTTTATCAAAGAGCAGTTTCCCAGACTGGATATTCATGCAAGCACACAGATGACCGTGAACGGGGCGTTGGGTGCACAACTTCTAAAGGAAATGGGCGTAAGCCGCATTGTGACTTCAAGAGAATTGTCATTACACGAAATCAGGGATATTTACAAGAGAACGGGAATGGAAATCGAAAGTTTTGTTCACGGAGCGTTGTGTTATTCCTACTCGGGACAGTGCCTGCTTTCAAGTGTTATCGGGGGGAGGAGCGGAAACAGGGGAAGATGCGCCCAGCCATGCCGTCTTGCGTATACGGTTTTTGATGGAAATAATAAAATACTTGGGAAAAAGGAGCGGCATGTTTTAAGCCCTAAAGATATCTGTACACTGGAACTTCTGCCGGATATTATCGAGGCAGGTGTTTATTCCCTGAAAATTGAAGGCAGAATGAAAAGTCCTCACTACACGGCAGGTGTTGTATCCATGTACCGTAAATATGTGGATTTATACCATAAAGCAGGAAGAGAAGGGTATCATATAGACGAACGGGATATCCGTGATTTGATGGATTTATATAACCGCGGCGGGTTTTCTAAGGGGTACTATGTGATGCATAACGCCCCGGAAATGATGTGTATGGACAGAGCGAATCACCGTGGGGTCGAGGCGCTTTGTGCTGTATCGTGTAAGACGGGCGAATTAACGGTTTGCGCGGCAAACGATATATTTCCTCAGGATGTAGTAGAAATAACGTCGGATTTTACATGGACGAGTAAAACAGCGCATAAAAAAGGCGCACAATTTACGATTCGCACACCACGTCATTTGGTGGTGAAGCAAAATGAATTATTTTATCGGATTAAGAATTATGCATTATTAGATAATATAGAGGAAAACTATATAAAAAAGAATTGTAAAGAAACTGTGGAAATGGAAGCTGAGTTTTTACAGGGACAATCTGCCAGAGCAGTAATACGGTGCAGGGGCGCAGTGTATGAGATGACAGGAACAGTTGTTGAAATGGCGAAAAACAGTCCCGTAACGCAAGAACAGATAAAAAAACAATTATCAAAATTCGGAAATACGGAGTTTGCGGTGAGCAGCATTCAGGTTACAATGGATAACAATGTGTTTGTTTCGGTGCAGGAACTGAATGAATTGAGAAGGAATCTGGCGGCGGGAATCACAAGACAGCTTACGGTGCGAAGAAGTACAGAAAATACCGGAGCCTGTAAAGGTTTTGAAAAAACAGCACGAAGCAGTGCGAAAGAGCAAAACATCAAACTTGGCGTGACGGTTTATGACAGCGCGGTTTTGGAGCAGGTACTGAAAGAACCGCGTATCGACAGGGTGTATTACGAGACGTCAGGTACAGACTGTGGGGAGATTGCCGCAATAGCAAAACGAATTCATGAATATGGTAAAGATGCGTATTTGGCGTTGCCGTATATTTTCCGGAAACAGGCAGAGGATTTTTTTGAAGGAAATTACCGGATTATCCAAAAAGCCGGCTTTGACGGGTTTCTTGTAAGGAATCTGGAGGAACTGTATTTTCTGGAGGAGCATGGTTTTGAAGGAAAACGGATTACGGACTACAATTTGTACCGGTTTAACGATTACGGGGACGATTGTTTCACAAAGTATCACATTACGGAAAGAACTGTGCCGCTGGAATTGAACCGCCGGGAAATCAGTGAGATGGATAATACCAAAACGGAGATGCTCATTTACGGCAGGCTTCCGGTTATGGTTTCAGCGCAGTGTGTTATGAAGAATACGCTTGGATGCAGGCTCCATACGGATAATGAGAACAGCAGACTTTATCTTAGGGACAGAGTAGGTAAGCATATGCCTGTTGTGAATTTCTGTACTTGGTGTTACAATGTAATTTATAATTCTTCCGTGTTAAATCTTCTGAACAGGGCAGAGGAAATTGCGCGGTGCGGTGTGGGCAGAATGCGGCTCGATTTGCGGTTTGCGGACACCAATGAGGCGGAAAGCATCATAAGGAATGCCGTGAACGCCGTTTACTATCATAAGGAGTCAGAGATGAAAGGTGATTTTACAAACGGTCACTTTTTGCGGGGTGTGGAATAATGGTTAGGGTTTTTATTGATTTATCCAAATACATTTTTGTTTTTCTTATGTGTTTTTACACATTTATGACATTCCGTATATTTGCGGTCAGGGATGAGTCGGAACGTTCTTTAAAATGTGTACAGCAGAATCTTATTATGTTTTTCATTCATTTTGTTGCTTATGCAGTGCTTTTTGTCAGTGAATGGAATATGAATTATGTGGCATTATATCTGGTACAGGCGCTATGGCTGTTTCTTTATATTGTTTTGTTCCGGGCTGTTTACAAAAAAGGCAATATGCTGCTTTTAAATAATATGTGCATGATAATGACGGTCGGGTTCATTATTATTACCCGTCTGTCATTGAGTCAGGGCGTGAGGCAGTTTGTATTTATTGTTGTGGGAAGCCTTCTGACACTGGCAATTCCGGTTGTCATGCAGAATTTAAAGACGCTGCGCAATATACCGTGGCTTTACGGCATAATTGGTATTGCTGCGCTTATGGCTGTTCTGATTGCAGGGGAGCTTACGCTGGGTGCAAATATTACGCTGCAGATTGGTCAGTTTATTTCTATTCAGCCGAGTGAATTTATTAAGATTGTATATGTGTTTTTTATTGCGTCGATGTTTAACCGCAGTACCAGTTTAGCAAACGTGATTCTGACAACCATTCTTGCGGCGGTTCATGTGATTATTCTGGTGATGTCTACGGATTTGGGCAGCGCGCTCATATATTTTGTGGTTTATCTTGTAATGTTGTTTGTGGCGACGAAACAATTTATCTGGGTGGCACTGGGACTGGCGTCCGGAACGGGGGCGGCGTTTGCGGCGTATAAAATGTTTTCTCATGTGCGCGTCCGTGTACAGGCGTGGCGCGACCCGTGGACATTAATTGATAACCAGGGGTATCAGATAACGCAGTCGCTATTTGCAATCGGCATGGGTTCATGGTTTGGCGTCGGCTTAAATCAGGGAATGCCGTACAAGATACCGTTTGTAGAGATGGATTTTATTTTTTCAGCAGTCTGTGAGGAATTTGGAATCATTTTTAGTATCTGTCTGATTTTATTGTGCATGAATACATTTATGCTGATGATGGATGTAGGTATGAAATCACGAGGCAGTTTCTACCGTCTTCTGGCTGTGGGACTGGCAACCGCATACGGTTTTCAGATTTTTCTGACAATCGGCGGAGGAATTAAGTTTATTCCGCTGACGGGCGTTACGCTGCCGCTTGTGAGTTACGGCGGAAGTTCCGCTTTCAGCACATTGATTTTGTTTGCGGTAATTCAGGGTCTTTACATGCTCAGAATGAATGAGAGGTGACGGAATGGCAGAGAAGAAGCGTGTGAAAAACAGGGAAATCATGGGCGTTGTGTATACGTTTATGGTGTTGTTTTTGGGGTTGATAGGATATCTTGTTTATTACAATTTTTCCGTGAAGGAAAATGTCGTCAATAATACTTACAATAAGCGTATTGAAGTGATGGAACAGCAAACAATCCGCGGCAGCATTCTTGCGGCGGACGGTACGGTACTGGCAAGAACGGTTGTGGGGGCGGATGGTACGGAGGAGCGCGAGTATCCGTTTGGCAATATTTTCAGCCATGTCGTAGGGTTTACTTACAAAGGCAAATCGGGTCTTGAAAAAGCGGCGAATTATTATCTGATTACCAGTAACGAAAATCCGATTGAACAGGTGAAAAATGATTTCTCGGGAGATAAAAATAACGGCGACAGCGTTGTTACCACGCTGGACGTAGATTTACAAAAAGCCGCTTATACCGCGCTGGGACGCAACCGCGGAGCCGTCGTGGCAATCGAGCCGTCCACCGGTAAGATTCTGTGTATGGTATCACAGCCTGATTTTGACCCGAATACCATTGAACTGACATGGGATACCATCACCACGACGGACGAATTTGACAGCGTTTTGGTAAATCGCGCGACGCAAGGGCTGTATCCTCCGGGTTCTACGTTTAAAGTGTTTACGCTTCTTCAGTATATTCGTGAAAATGCGGACAATGAAGGATATAATGATTTTTCTTATCAATGTGCGGGTACGATGACATTTGAAGGAATTTCCCTGAAATGTTTTAACGGAAGAGCGCACGGCTCTCTGGACTTAGAGGATGCGTTTGCCGAGTCCTGCAACTGCGCGTTTGCTACAATCGGTCTGCATCTGGATAAGGATGAATTTAAGAAAAATAACGAGAAACTTTTATTTAATCAGGAACTTCCGTTAGATTTTGAGTATAATCAGAGCAGTTTTGTCCAGACGATGGCATCTGGAATAGAGGAAACGATGCATACCGCCATGGGACAGGGCCAGACGCTGATGACACCGATTCATAATTGTATGATAGCAGCGGCGATTGCCAACGACGGCGTTTTAATGAAGCCGTATCTGATTGATAAATTAGTCAACAATTCGGGAAGCGTTATTCGCAGATTCGGGAAATCGGATTACGGAAGGCTGATGACAAAAGACGAAGCAGCGCTGCTGACAGAGTATATGACGGCGGTAGTAACGGATGGTACGGGCAGTGCCTTAAAAAGCGACGATTATACTGCAGCAGGAAAAACAGGTTCTGCCGAATATGACAGAACAAATAATCACCATACATGGTTTATGGGATTTGCGCCGGTGGAGGAGCCGCAGATTGCAATCTGTGTCATTATGGAAGGAGGCTATTCGGGATATGCCAACGCGTCGGAAGTCGCGAAGATTATTCTGGATGAGTATCTGAACCGGTAACGGTAAAATAAATCGGTTGCGTCTTTATAAAAAAGAATGTATACTATACCTATAGTATGTTTTATACAACACGCCATGAGTACAGGAGGTTTTGCAATGGTAGAGGCAACGAGTTGTGGCGGTGTGGTTATTTTCAGAGGCAAGATACTTGTTCTTTATAAGAATTACCGGAATAAGTATGAGGGCTGGGTTCTTCCGAAAGGAACAGTTGAAGAAGGAGAAGAATACAAGGAGACGGCATTGCGTGAGGTAAAAGAGGAATCGGGTGCTGTCGGCAGGATTGTAAAATATGTTGGTAAGAGTTCTTACACATTCAACACATCTTCCGATATTGTGGAGAAGGACGTACACTGGTATTTGATGACAACGGACAGTTACTACAGTAAGCCGCAGAAAGAAGAGTATTTTGTAGATTCGGGCTTTTATAAGTTTCATGAGGCATATCACCTTTTAAAGTTTTCGAATGAGAAGGCTATTTTGGAAAAGGCTTATAACGGATATCTGGAGCTTAAGAAAAATAATCTATGGCCGTACGGCAGGAGTAAGTTTTAAAACTTGCTCTTGCTTTTTATTTTTTGTTATGATATAATAATTTTGTTTGACAGGAATTGCATGATAATTTCTGTAATATGTCTGCGGAAGTGGCGGAATGGCAGACGCAGCAGACTCAAAATCTGCCGATGGTGACATCGTGTGGGTTCAACTCCCATCTTCCGCATTGAAGTCCTTGAGATATCGGGGACTTTTTTGTTTTCAAAATTTTTGAAAAATCTCTTGACATTTTTAAGTGTATGTATTAAGATAACACCCATAGAGGATTTCTAATTTTATTCAAAGAATGGTTCATTCAATTTTCAGCACATTTACAAGCGGCAGATGAAAGTGTTTGTTTTATTGTTAAAAATTATGTTTTTTTCTGCATATTTGGTGATGATTGTACTGACGAACGGACAGAGTGTTTTTGCGGACGAATTAGCGGGCGGACCAGTGACGGATACGGAGGGGAACCGCTGCGGAACGCTTTGGTGGAGTCTTGACGAGGACGGAACATTTACCGTAACGGGAAGCGGACCGGGAGCTACATACCGTCCCGCAGGAAAGGATGAGGGTGATTTCAAGTGTCCTTGGAATAGTTACCGTGACAGGATTCGTTATGTACGCTTTCACTGTGTTTTTACGGGGGCGGCGCTGTATCATTTTGAATATGGCGCGAGCATCAATTCATGGTTTGTAAACTGTACGAATCTGGAAGGGTATTCCGACATTCCTTATGGTGTGACCGACATGAGCGCCGCATTTTTAAATTGTACGTCATTGAAACAGTGCGGTCTGATACCGGAATCAGTGGTTACGATGATGTATTGTTTCGCGAACTGCAAGTCGCTTATCAATCCGCCGGTACTTCCGTCAGGACTGCGTGATGACTGTTTTGAGAAATACGGAGATAAAAATATTATGCAGCCGTCCAGCGCTCTGGGAATGACGTTTGCGGGTTGTGAGCGGCTTTTGGCAACGCCGGAATTTTCCCGCTGCGTACGCATTAAAGAGTTGCTTGGCACATTTACGGACTGTACAGGTCTTGTGACGGTACAGAATATTCCTGCCAATGTAACCGATTTTTACGATACGTTTCGCAATTGTATTTCTGTCAGGGGTGTGTTTTCCTGTGAAGCGCCGACGGTTTCTTTTATCGGACAGACATTTGAAAATTTCGCGTGTGACAATGAGTATATTCTGTTTGTGAAAGCAGAGGATGAAGCGGTTTATGACAAGATGTGCGAGGACGCGCCGGAGCCGTTTCGCGGATACCGGTGGGACGATTTGTTTACGGTACATTTTCATACAAACGGAGGAGCCAATCTTGCGTCAAGGCAGCTTGTCATGGAGTATGGTACGCTGTATACGAATGAGATTGACCAGCAATTGAAAAATCAAGTCAGTAATTTCTACTACGAGACGGCTCCCGCTGTTTTGGGAGAGTTCCCCATACCAGTAAAAGAAGGATTGACATTTAATGGATGGTATCTGGACAATTCTTTGACGGAATTGTTTGACGTACATAGTCTTGTGAATCCTTCAACGGATATTTTAAAACAAAAAAATCTCATGTTGTACGCCGGATGGAAAGATTATGAGTGTCCGCAAATCAATGTGGATTATCTGGATAAGGATTGGAGCTGTGTGCCCGTGACTGTTAATATTGATGTTTCAGACAATGTCAACGGCGGATTAAAGCGTGTTGTACTTCAAAAGATGGACCAAGACCTTGGACGGGATTATTTTGAGTTTCCTGCTGAAGAAGGAATGATTTCCGGCAGATTTTCGTATACATTTGGCAACACGGCAGACAAGCTGTTTGAAGGGATTACATACTGGCGTATTGTGGCGGAGGATTTGAGCGGTAACATTTCGGAAAGCGATATAACAATCAAGCTTGATTATACACCGCCCTTTATTTCAACAGATTCTGTTTATGACAATGGAAACGAACTTCTTTATGATGACAGAGCTCAGGTTTTTGTCAGCGGAGAGGATATGTTAAGCGGAATGGGGATTTTAAGGATACATCCGTCGGATTTACAGAACCGGTTTCTGAATATGGAAGTGACGCCGTACCAGACAGAAGGATTTAAGATTTCCTACAATTATCCGGTGAAAGAAGAACGGCGCGGATATGTATTGTATGCCGAAGACAAAGCGGGAAATACCACAACAAGAGTTATTGTGACGAAAAAAACACTTGCCTGGCATATCAAGCGTGTGATACCGAGGGAAAATTATGATTAGCGTCCTGATTATCAGGTTCTGGCGCTGCCATGACAAAGAAGCGCATTTACGGCTTACATCAGGCACAATTTTTGAGATTGCGATGCTGGAGCTGTTTATGTTTGGTGTGCAGGCAGCACTGCTTGGCGTTCAGAACGCCGCTTTTGCCGTACTGACATTACTTGGCAGCGTTTATATGTGCAGTACGGCGGTAATTGATTATTTGACAGGATATGTTTATTGTGTTAGTCATTTTGTGATGCTTTTGTTGATTGTGATTTTAGGAATAACCCAATGTAATATTTCTCTGAAGTTCTGTATTCTGACAGTAATTTTTCTGCTGTTTCTCCTTCTATGTGAACATGCCGGCGCATTTTCACGTGGTGACAGTGAGTATCTGGCAGTTTCCTATATATATTTTAGCTGCGGCACTATAAGTGGTTTTACATTGGAATATATGCTTGGTGTGATGCTTATGAGTGCGTTAATTTTTGGTATTTTCAGAAAATGCGGGGCAGAAAAGGGGGTGGTGGCATTTACGCCGATAATTGTGTTTTCTGAATATATAATGATGATTTGGTTTCGTTTGCTGTAGCAGGCGGAGAGAAAGGAAGATGAATGGCTATATTTAATACGAACGGTAAATCCGGGTGGGTGGCGGCGGAGAGTGTGGAGCAGCGCTATAAAAGCGGAGTTTCTGACAGAACCGGTGCGCGGGACATGAAAGAACTGGTGCTTCTTGTGGTGAAAAACATTATGGAAGTTTCAGGAAGAGGAATCTTTGAGGCGGAGGAAAAAGACGCTGATGAAAGAAAGAGAAATGTTAGAAAAGCGGCGTCATCCGCATTGAAACAAATGGGATACACGGGAGACAGCGAACTGAAAACAAAATTGATGGCGGAACTGGAAAAGTATCTCTGGGGATATTATGTTCTGGACGAGCTGGTGAATAATGAAGATGTTTCGGATATTCGTGTTCTGGGGTTTAATTATATCCGTTATAAAAAGCTTGGCGTACGCTATGCGTATGAAAAACATTTTATTGATGAGAACGACTATCTGCAGTTTGTCAGTCTGCTGGCAGTACGCAATAAGAAGAGCTTAAGCGACTGTAATGCGGTTACATACTTTACGGATACGTCAAATCCAAAATTTATTCTGCGGTTTAATATTTGTACTGGACTGATAACGTCCAACAAAGTACCGATTCTGACAATCCGTAAAATATCAAGAAATAAATACACGATGGAGGGGCTGATAAAAAAAGGGATGTTTGACGCAAGGATGGCGGAGTACCTGAAAGGGAAAGCGGGAGCTGCCACAGGGATTTTGTTTACGGGTAAAGGCGCTTCAGGAAAAACAACATTGATGAATACGATGCTGGAGTATATTCATGATAATGAAAGCGCGCTGGTCATTCAGGAAAATGACGAATTGTTTATTTCTACTGTGTTAAATGAAAACGGTGAATCTGTTCCGGCAAGAGATGTCGCTTTTGTGCATACTATAGCAAACAGTGGTGACAACAAAGTGGAATATACGCTGCCGCAGCTTACAAGGAACGGATTGCGTATGGATTTGGATTATTATATTATTGGCGAGATTAAGGGGGACGAGGCGGAAGGATTTTCCATGGCTTCTTATACCGGGCATAAGTGCTGGGCTACGGTTCACGGAATGAATGCTTACGAGGGCATTAATAAGCTGGCGGATTATATGAAACAGGCAACGGGTTATGCGTTTGAGGATTGTTTACGAAAGCTTATCGGAATGGAGGTTGTTATTTTTATGAAGGAATTTCGAGTCTGTGAGATTACGGAAATTTGTGGTTTTGATGAGGAGGAGAAAACGCTTTTAAAGAGGGTAGTTTTTCGCGACGGGGTGTGGATGTGCTGAAACGATTGTTTTGTAACCAGGTTGAGAATCAGATGCTTTCTTTTATGAATCTCATAGAGAATTTCAGTGCGGCAGATGATGATATTGTGAATATATGCGACCGTGCCAATCAGTTTATGGAAGAACCTCTCAGAGGAATCATCAATGATTTTGTCATGGAAGCACGTCTTTATGGTGAGTTAGACGCTGCATTTGATAAAACCGCCGCAAGGCTGAAAGGGACGAAGTTAAGGGAAGTCTTCCAAAATCTGAAAATTTGTTCGCGCCATACTACAGATTATGGAGAAGTCATCAGTGATGCCCGTGGTTCCATAAAGGAATATTTAAAATCAAAATCAGTCAGGAAAGCGGTTCGAAACAGTGCCAGAGTGGATTTTGCCGCGTTAGTCATTGCGGGGGGATTTATTGTTAAAATCTTAAATGAGTTTTTATCACAGGATGTATTTTCCATATTACTTGCAAGTTTTATCGGTATTGCAATTGTGCTGTATTGTGCCGTGATTCTTTTGTGGGGGATTTATTATTTGTTTTGGGGGAAGATAGAATGAATTGGATGAGAAAGACTGAGCGTTTTCTAAAAAGCCGAGGCGTGGAGAGTTTTATCGGTTTTATGATTTCACCGGAGATATTTTTTGCAGTCAGTGTATGTTTCGGAGTGTTTCTTACGGTTCTTTGCAGAAGCTTTGGCGTAAAGCAGTTCGTTTTTGACGGAATGATATTCTTATTTGGCATGGCGCTGCCTGCCGTTTTACTGTGCGTTTCCAACGAGAGCGATAATGACAACATGCTAAAGGATATCAGGAATCTGTTTGAAATGTTGAAGATACAGCTTCATTCCGGTATCTATATGGTGGATGCGCTGGAAAATTGCTGTGGTGAAATTGAAAACAAAAGACTTTTAAAAGCTTTAAACAGGTTTCTTGATGAAGTATATATGTCAAGAGACGTGACCAAAAGTCTGGAACAGTTTCATCATGCGTTTTCCAATCCGCACATTGATATGCTGGTTATTATTTTAAAACAGTCCCTCGAGACGGGGCAGAGCAAAACATATCTGGACAATGCGTTTGAACAGGTGATTGATGTGGAAAGAGCGCTTTTTATTAAGCGGGAGCAGGCGGTGGAGAGAAACGTACAGGTGATGCAGGTGCTATTGATGGCAGGCGTCATTGCGATTTGCGTATACTGCTCAATTGTAGAGTTTAAAGGATTATTTGAATTTTTTTAGGAGGAAAAGCAAATGAAAGGATTTTTATTGAAAAAAGAACAGGGTGGAAAAGAGGTTTTGGTGGAAGTGCTGCTGATTGTCATAGCACTGTCAATGGTGATGCTTTTTAAAACACAGATTATCGGGATGGCGACAAATGTGTTTGATTACTGTGACAGTTTCATTTCAAGCAATTTTAGTTCAGTGGAGGAACCGACCGTTGGACAGTAGTAAGAATAGGTGGTGGCTGAAAAAACAAAAAGGCGCGTCAGGGGTGATAGACTATGTTCCGGTTTTTCTTCTGGTGATATTCGGCGCATGGATGTTTCTGCAGGCAGGATTGCAGTTAAAGTATCTTGATATGCTCAATCGTCTTCAGAACATTACCGGTAAATATATTCTGATAATGGAGACGCAAAACGGTATGACTGTGCAGGAATTGGAAGCATTTTATCATGAATTGTCGGAACTGGGGATAGAAGGCGGGGATATCGATATGGAGGGAACAACGTTTTGGGACGGAAATATTCAGTACGGAGATGAAATCTATTTAGAGGTCCGTATGAAAGTACCATATTGCAGGTTGCTTGTTTCGGATACGATGCGCCATATCATCAGCATGGATAAAAAGGAAGTGAGTATTGTAAAATGCGGTCTTGCTTTGACATGATTGCAAAAGACAACAGAGGGAAAATTCAGTATGCGTATCTGCTTTTTATTGCGGTGTTTACAGTGCTGGTTTCGATGATGGTTCTGGAGAACGCAGTTGTGCTTCAAGTGAGAAACAGAATGGATAATGTGCTGACAGTATCCGGTTTTTCAGGAACGTTGTGTGATTTGCAACGTATGAGTGAGTCTATGTCTGTTATCAGACATGAGGAAAACGGGCAGATTTATTATGATTTTGAAGCAATGTATGACAGCATGTCCTTGTATCTTGACGAGAGCGGACTAAGAGACCGAATTTGTCTGATGTTAGAAAAAAATATACGCGCCGATGGTCTGATGAGGGAGCTTATCAGGGAGTATTCGTTAGAAGAACTGACTTTGTATAATGAATATTTTCATCCTCCGGCGGTGGCGAAAAACGGGGTGGTTCTTGAGACACCCGGTATTTATCTG
>CAJTZH010000061.1 GCA_910584325.1 uncultured Lachnospiraceae bacterium
CGTAACCGCTTCTTGTATTATTACAGCTTACTACGTTGGCGCCTCTTGCCACCAGTTCCGGTTTGATAAAGTTCATTCCTCCCATTCCTCTTCCTGAATAAAACTGACGGATATGACCGTTCTCGTCCCTTCCGTACAAATTATCGTATGCCCCCACCGTGATAATCCTCCGGCAGCTTCCCGGAATGCCGATGGTACCTTCTTTCGGTCCGTCGTTTCCCGCCGCCGTGACAACAACGATGCCCTCTTTCCACATCTGTTCCACGGCAAGCATCAGCGGATGTTCGTCTTCGTCACCATGACCGCCCTGCGCCACGGATATATTTGCCACACGGATATTATAACGTCTTCTGTTCGTAAGAACCCACTCAATCCCACGCAGTGCACCCGCTACTTTACCCCTGCCGTTTTGTCCTAATATCTTAACGCCGATTAGTTCCGCCTCAATGGCATATCCTATGTTTTTGCCCTTGGAAGCGGCGCCGTTTCCCGCGATAATTCCGGATACATGACTGCCGTGGGAATTATCGTCATACGCTCTTCTCCGTCCTGAAACCGCATCAAAAAAAGCTGTAATTCTCCCGTCAAAATCCATATGTGGATAAATTCCCGTATCCAGAACGGCTACGCCAATCCCTTTTCCGGTTAATTCATGAAACATGCGAATACTTCCCCCATCGTGTCCTGCCGACACGCAATCTTTACTATATCATATTCGCAAGAAAATTATTAAGTTCCTGTTCCCAGAATTTCCATTCGTGCCCATATTCGTCCATCTGGTGGTAAACGTAGGCATAGTCTTTATTGTCTATCTCCTCAAAGCATTGCTTTACCAGAAGATTCATGGAAAGCCACGGGTCCTTTCCCCCGCATGCATGATAAATCCTTGGCTTTACCCGGTCTGTCTTTGCAAGCTCTCTTGCCAGATATTTAATGGAAAACTCTGTATCATGGATATCGACAGCTCCAAACATCCGCACGCGCGGATTCATCTGCCCTTTTGGAAACGCCTTTGGCACCGCGTCCGCCTTATCGCCTGCCGAAAATGCCCCTATCGCCGCATAATTCTCGGGATACTTTAACCCCAGATAAAAACATCCGTAACCGCCGTTAGACAGACCCGCAATAAAGTTATCCTCCCTTGCCGACGAAAACACGGAAAATGTGTTCCAGATAATCCGCGGCAGTTCTTCTCCCAAGTATGTACCGTACTTAAGCCCATAAGGCATATCGACAAAACAGGAATCATTCGCATTTACAAGAACCATTCCGATATGATACCGCTCGGACAGCTCAATTAAATCTGTATGATACAGCCATTCATTCTGATCGCCGCTCCCTCCGTGACACAGCCACAGTACCTTTAATTTCTCTGTCTCTGCCGCATTAAAAACTCCGTCGGGAAAGATGATATTGCATTCCATCAATGATTTCAACGTATCGGAAGAATGTGAAAATCTGATAACCGCCATTTAAAACACCTCCCTGTAATTGGTTTCACCACAGAACCATGCCACTGCCGCCTTTAGCGAATCATTCCAGAAATACCAGGTATGTCCGCCTTTTTTATGGAGAAACTCCATTGGATAATCCGCGCAAAACGCCCGGTAAAACGCCTCATTGTCCGCAAAAAGACAATCATCGTCACCGCAGGTCAGAAGCACCGGTATGGATGCCGCTTCCTGCTTGTTCTTTGAAAACAGCCAGTATAAATCATTGTCGGATTCTATCAGATTCTTCTTGTCGCCAAAAACCAGAGCCGTATCGACCATCTTAACCTCATCATACGCGATATTCACATCCACTGCACCGCTGAAAGACGCAATATACCCGAATAAATCCTTTCTTGTAAGACCGCAGCGCAGCGCGCCGTACCCTCCCATCGAGCATCCGGCAATCATCCAGTCCGTCCTCTTTCGTGACACGGGAAGGAGCTTTGTAATCACGTTGGGCAGTTCCTGACAAACAAAATCCATATACGCATAACCATTATATGTATTGACATAAAATGAATTCTTCACGGACGGCATCACAATACAAAGATTGCGCTCTGACGCATAACAAGCCGCCTGTGAACGCAAAAGCCATGACGTTCTGTCGCCTGCCCCGCCGTGCAGCAGAAATACGACCTTGCATCTTTCCCTCTCATCATTATCATACTGCGGTGTAAGCACATACAGCTCAACCGGCATATTTAATTTTTCCGAACGATAATTCAAACTTAACCAAGCCATGTTCCACCTCCGTTTTTATGGGTATAAGCAGTTAATAAACTACAAAAGAAACCGAATCGCGGTTGCTGAATCTTAAAGAGTACTCTGACAAATTGTTGTCTGAACAAATTTTACCATATCCGGAAATAAAACACAATAAAATTTTGTAATATCACCTTTGTGTGGTATACTATTGGAAGAATATTGAAGGAGAACACAGCCGATGTTATTTAATTCCATGGATTTTCTGATATTTTTTCCGATTGTCACACTCATTTATTTCGTGATGCCCAAAAAGTTAAAAACCGTATGGCTTTTGATTTCCAGTTACTATTTTTACATGTGCTGGAATCCGAAATACGCCGTTTTAATCGCGTTTTCCACGGTCATAACATATTTAAGCGGTCTTGCTCTTTCCTATGTCTGCGGCATGAAAAACATTTCCTCCGATAAGCGTAATTTTTATAAAAAATGGATTGTCGCCGCAAGCTTTATTTCCAATCTTGGAATTTTAGCGGTCTTTAAATACGCGGATTTTTTCCTGACAAATATATACGACCTGTTTTCCGCCCTGGGCTTTACTATCACAGAGCGCACGTTGGATTTACTGCTTCCTGTAGGTATTTCGTTTTACACATTTCAGGCGCTTGGCTATACGATTGACGTTTACCGGGGCGGCATTTGTGCCGAAAAAAACTTTATCCGCTACGCGCTGTTCGTCTCGTTTTTTCCACAGCTTGTCGCCGGACCGATTGAGCGTACCCCGAATCTTCTGACGCAGATTCAGCAGATGGAAAAGAAAACGCTCTGGAACTGGGACAATATCTGCAACGGTTTGTTTTTAATGCTCTGGGGGTTTTTCCAGAAGCTTGTAATTGCTGACCGCGCCGCCATTGTGGTCAACACCGTCTACAATCAATACACGGAATATGGTTTCATCGGCATTTCACTGGCGACATTTCTCTTTGCGTTTCAGGTATACTGCGACTTCGACGGTTATACCAACATTGCCCGCGGCGCGGCCCGGGTACTTGGAATCCGTCTGATGAAGAACTTTAAACAGCCGTATTTTGCCGTAAACATCCGGGACTTCTGGCGCAGATGGCACATTTCGCTGACCTCTTGGTTTACGGACTATCTGTATATTCCGCTCGGCGGCAGCCGTAAAGGAACGTTTTGCCATCTTCTCAACATTATAATTGTATTTGCAGTCAGCGGACTGTGGCACGGCGCAAGCTGGAATTTTGTTGTATGGGGACTGCTCCACGCTGCTTTTCAGTGCGCCGGAATCCTTAAGCATAAACTGACCGGTCATAAGGAAAAAACACTGTCCGGCAGCGCGCGCCTGCGCAAAACAGTCATAACATTTATTCTGACGGATTTCGCGTGGCTGTTTTTCCGCGCCGACAATTTAAGCCACGCTTTCTCGCTGCTGCGCCAGATGGTTTCTAATATATGGCTTTATACGCCCGGCTCGTTCGGACTGGAACCGTCCGGATTTACAATTCTTATTGTCGCGCTGATTGTTCTTTTCATCGTCGACTGGCTGCACGAGAAGAACATTGATATATTCGTCCGGCTGATGAAACAGGAGCTGTGGTTTCGCTATGCCGTCTGTCTTACACTCATCTGGGCGGTTATTCTACTGGGCGTTTACGGTACTGCCTACACCTCGAGCCAGTTTATCTATTTTCAGTTTTAGGAGGCAATGCTTATGAAATACCTGAAACGTTTTTGTTCCATTTTATTCTTACTGGCCGCCATGTTTACACTCAATGAACTGTTCCGTTTTCTGCTCATTGATGACAGAGCGTCTTATACGAGAGTCATGATGCATGAACTATACAGTCAGGAAGAAAATATTGACGTCTTGTTTTTAGGCTCTTCACACTGCTTTCATTCTCTGGAGCCTGCTGCTGCGGACGTTGTTTTCGGCGCAAATACATTTAACGCCGGAACGTCGCTCCAGCCTCTCGACGCGTCCTACGCCCTTTTAAAGGAAGCGGATAAAACAAATGCGTTAAAGGAAGTCTATGTGGAGCTATACTATGGGATTACCAACGAAATCTACGAAAACCGCACGGATTTAACCTCCGTTTATCTCGTTTCGGATTACATGAAACACTCCGTGAACCGCGTCGCGTTTCTATTGAATGCAAGCAGTCCCGACTACTATGTCAACAGTTTTGTCCTGGGACGGCGCAATTACGAAAAACTGCTTGACTTTCCGTGGCTCTTTGAAAATATTACGTTTAAACGCACGCCGTTTTACCGCACATTCCAATATGTTTCGGGACGCGGCGAGGAATATCTCGGAAAAGGGTTTGTGGGAAGTACCATTACCATGGAAAACAGCGGGATTTACTGCGATTATTCGGAACCGGTCATCGTTGAGGGCTACATTTCCGACGACAGCACAAACTATATCCATAAAATCATCGATTACTGTAAAAAACACGATATCCAACTGACTTTTTATACGGCTCCCATGGAAGATTTGGTATTGTCGGCGATTGATTATGATTCTTATATCCGCCAGATTAACGCGCTTCTTGAGGACACAGGCGTAACTTATTATGATTTCAACCTCTGCGACCCAAAAATTTTATCTCTTGGCGCCGCCGATTTTATGGATTTGAACCATTTGAATTTAAATGGCGCGAAAAAGTTTACCACCGTCTTTTCACAATTTTTTACCGGCGCTTTAGACGACAGCATTTTTTTTGAAACGTACCATGCAAAACTGGATTCGATGACGGATACGCCCGTTCTCGGACTCGTTCTGTTAGAAACAGAAAACGAAGAGATTGATACAAAACGAACATGGGAAATCACACCGGCGCTTACCGCGCCTGTGGAACTGGAATATGAAATTACCGTTTTCTCCGATACCTTCGGTGAAATCATAGTTCAGGAATATAATGATTCCCGTGTCGTTTCTGTTGAAAAAGACGACACGGGACGTATTCAGGTTCTGGCACGCATCAAAGGAAGCGAAGATATCGCCGCCAAAGCTGTGATGAAATATTAGATGAAAATATACTTTGATACGCGCAAATCCTGTATTTTATTATGATATTTTTTTATATTTGCCAAACAGCGTTTTCTTAAATTTTGCCAGCGCCTTATCCGCGTTGGGACCGTAACCGGCATCCTTTGCCTGCTGATAAAACTTTACCGCCATCGTGTAATCCTTTGGTACGCCGTCTCCATACTCATAGGAATAAGCAAGGTTAAACATGCTGTTGGCGTCCCCTGATTCCACACCGCGCTGATACCATTCAATCATCTTGTCCTTTTGTCCCAGCTTGTCATAATCATTACCGATATTGGCATAAAAACGCGGCGGAATTTCGCAATGTCTCTCCACGATTTCCACCAGCCTGACTGCGGCGGCAATGTCTACCAAAACTTCGTTTGTTCCGTCTCTTCTGGATATGTAGGCGTTCCTAAACGCGGGAATAAATCCTTTATCCGCCGCTTTATCGAACCATTTTACGCCTGCCATAGAATTTTCCTTTCTTGAGGAAAGCGCGTATTTTGGAAGGGAAACAATATCTCCCCAGAAATATACAAGCCCCACCGCGTACATCGCAAGCGCGTTTCCCGACTCCGCCATTTTAACGGCTTCCTCAAACGCCTGCTCATGCGTCACTTTCATAAACGGCTGTACAGCCTTTAAGTGGCTAAACCGGTCCGCGCCGAGTATGGCAAGACTGCTTCCGAGCTCCGCGCCTCTCTGTGATAACTCCAACGCCTTCTTATCATTTTCCTTACTGTCCGGCAGTCCGCTGTCGCCCCATGCATAGCATCTGGCAAGCACATAATACGCGTCCGGTTCGTTGTTGGCGGCGGCCTTTTCAATCAGCGACACTGCCTCCGGATATTTGCTCTTATCATTCTGATGATATAAGAGCTTGATTCCTTTCTCCAGTTCGTTTGAATAAAAAATTCCCATCGTTTCACTCCTTATACTTCTGTTTATGGTACAATCTTTATTCTATCATTATATATGCCGCCGCAGGTGTTGTCATCAAAATTATTCTTTTGTAAGTACTTTTTTCTGCCACGTCTTTTCACCGCTGCGGCATCTGAAAATCAGCAAGAGCCTTATTTAACAAATCATTAAACGGTTTCATGCGCTTAAAAATATCCACGGCACGGGAAATAAAAGCCGCTGCGTCCCGAAAATCCTCATCACGAAGACAGTATTCCAGATACCAGCTCTTGTACTTTAAAAACTCTGCCTGCGGATGGCCGCTGTCATAACCAGCTGGAACGTTTTTTAACGCCGTTCCTTTGACCGTAAAATATTCCGTAAATGCCGAATCGTTTATAACCGCGCTCCACTCATCAGGATGTTCTGAAATATAATCTCTTACCATCCGCGTCGCGTCCTTAAACATGTCCGCAAACAGACCGCCGCCCAAAAATGACTGATTACCCGGCTTTATCATCAAATAATACCCAACCGGAACCGGAAGTTTTCCCATCGAAGAAATATGGGCGCGGAAAGCCGGATTATACGGCGATTTATCGTGGGAAAACCGCGTGTCCCTGACCAGTTTAAATGTGAGTTCTTTCGGAACGTTATGCAGAATACTTTCGTCAAATTTTCCGATTTCCAAAATAAGTTCCTGCAATACCGTCTCAAATTCGGCGTTTGCCTTCTGATAGTCGCTCTTATGGTCATGATACCATTCCCGGTTATTATTCCGGCTCAATTCTGTTAAATAGTCTATGATAATCTGCGTATTCATTACTGCTCTCTCCTTTATGCGTTTTTAATGACAGAAATCTGCGGGGAATTTAATACTTCCTGAATAAATTGTTTCATCCGTTCCGGTGAACGGTAAAATTTGCAAAAAGCAAACTGCTGCGACAAATCATCGATTTCCTCCATCGCGTTCTTCACGTCAATCATCGCCTGCTCCGGAATTTCATCCGCATTCGCATATTCCGTCCGCGCCGGATTGATTCTGTGATTTTGTATCGCGTAATTGATTCTGTTTTTGCACCTGCATGTTCCACTGCCGTATTCACCACAGTACTGTCCGAGAAAATCAGCCATTTTCCGGCGGATTCTCGATAAACGCTGTCTGTAGTTTTCCGGCGTCATTTCCAGAATTTCTCCTGCCACACGGCTGTCAAGCCGAAACATCGTTCCCAGTATAAAAATACATCTGCTTTCCGTATCCAGACACTGAAGCATTACATTGGTGCAGGACATCTTCAGTTCCTGTTCCAGAAGCTCCTTTTCCACATTCTGGGTTAAATCCGGTACGTCATGAATTTTGCCGTTCTCTATGTCGTCTCCGTAATATTCAAAACTAAGCGGACGGCTGGCAAACATATGCTTTTTGTAGTCTTTGAGATGATTCACGGCAATGGCAAATACCCAGGTGGAAAATGCGCTATCGCCGCGAAATGAAGAAAGATGGGTTATCATCTTAAGCAGAATATCCTGCGTGGCATCCTCGGCATCCGCAAATGTGCCAAGCATGCGCAAAGACAGGTTAAAAACCAACTCCTGCATTTCGGCTACAAGTGTTTCAAGGGATACTTTATCCCCTGCTGTTGCTTTCTCAACAAGTTTTTGTAATTCTTCGTTCGTTTTTTTCGTCATTGTTTTTTACCTCCTGCTTAATTAGACTGCGAATGAAGCCTTTTGTGACAAAAAAAATTAAATATCTCCGTTTTTTACGGAAAGCAGCGTCGCAAACAGCTTTTTGTTTTTTATCACCAGAATACACAGCCGTTCCCTTGCCCTCGATACGCCCTGATACCACAGTCTGTAAAAAATATAATCCGGATTGGGATGAATCCTTCCTTGCAGCCGCCCGTCTTCGGAATACCGGAAATTTTCATCCATGGAAAAAATCACATTATCAAATTCCTGACCGATGACACGATGCGTATTGTCATACCCGGACAAATAATCTATCGGATTGGACTTAAATTTTGACGTCGTATAGCTGATGAATGTATAGTCCTTCTCCCCGCAGTAATACTCTATGATTTCACCCGCCTCCGCATAGCTGTCCGCGTAAATGATATCTACATTTTTAAAACGCGTCTGTTCTTCCTGCTTCAGCTTCAGATTTCTGATTTTATTGATGAATAACGCGATTTCCTTATTGGTGCGTATCCTATCCGTCAACGTTTTCTCGATAAAATCATTGCGTTTTCCCAACACGGCAGGGATATTTCTGTCCAGCTCCTTATGCGAGAGCACCTGCATGTAATCATATGAAAATACGCATCCGGCTCCTCTTTTTTCATATACATCCAGTATGATTTCCAATGTATCCGGATAAATCCGCTGTGTTTCGTCCACAAAAATATACTGATAATTTCTCATCGCACTCTCATTGACATCTTTCGCGCTGATGATATCCACATGCGGCAGCCTGCGGTTTAATTGATAATGTCCGTCCGACAGCACACCGCAATGCACGATGCATGTTTTTCCATAGCTTCCCAGTTCTCTCGCAATATCATATAAAAGCAGCGTTTTCCCGGTTCCGGCAGCGCCGGTCAGTCCACGGAGCGCATTGCTGTTTCGAAGCGCCTTTAAGATATCGGTTTTAATTTCTTCCTGCTGGCTCGTTAAATAATATTTGTTTTCAAGAAATTTCTGAGGCGTGTTTAACGGCGATACCAGATAATCTCCCGGTTTAAATAAGCCTTCAATGTTTTCGTCAACATATTCGTCCATCTTCCTCAGCACGTTGGTCAGTTGTTTCAATGAACACTCTTTTAACGTGCCGTCATATTGATACAGATGTTGTGTTTCATTGTCTTTTACAAACGTAAAGCTGTAAATGCAGTCCGCAATATGCTTTAGATAGTATCTGTTTCTCTCCAGTTGTCCCTCTATCCTGTTTAACTCTACCATCCGGCTTTTCAGTTCAATGTTTACTACTCTATTGCCTCCTATTTTGAGTAAATCAAATTCTTTTCCAATCTGAGGAATTGTAAAAGAATAAAAGAACCCGTCGAGTTCTTTCAAGGAAACTTTATCACTGATACAATCTACCAGCCTATTTATGGTTTCTATCTCCTCCGGTCTGAATTTGACTGCCTCCTCCCTCCCGGACAGCACCGTTTCATATACCGGAATATCCTTATCTTCGATGTTTCTTGTTAATAAATAAAGATTAAGCGCTTTCATCTCCACCCTCCGCCTGTGTATCGTCTGTTATAACACCGTTTATTTTTTTGGTATATAAAATTTTTTCATATCCAGTCCTTCCAACTCCAAAAGCCGGTATTTTACATCAATTCCTCCGGCATATCCCGTGAGGCTGTTATCGGCGCCTACCACACGGTGGCATGGAACAATCACCGCAACCAGATTGTGCCCCACAGCGCCGCCTACTGCCTGTGCGGACATCCGCGCGATTCCCCTCCGGTTTGCGATTTTTACAGCCAGTTCCTTGTATGTTGTTGTGGTCCCATAGGGAATTTGCAACAAAAGCTCCCAGACGGCAAGCCGAAACTTAGAACCTGTCAGATGAAGTTTTGGCGTAAAGTCCGGCTCTTTTCCCGAAAAATAAATGTCCAGCCATTTCCTGCATTGTTTCAGCTCCGGCGTTTCCGTTTCCCTGTATCCTGATTGCAAAATCCTTGTGTAATTTTCTTCCCTGTCCGTAAAAAGTCCGCAAACACCGATATCGTCCCCCGCCATCAGGTACGTTCCTACGGGCGACACATAGTGACTGATATAGTACATTTTTCTCTCCATTCAGTAAAAACTATCTGTATTGTATTTTCGACTGCCTCGCCCATTGTTCCTTCTTCTGCCGGATAGCTGAAATAGATTCCAGCGCTGACAAAAAGCGCCGCCGTTTAGTCCATATACAGTTTATTGTTTTGAAATAATTCACAATATTTCATTTGGCTGTTGTAGAAAGTATTATTTTCATCCTCCGCCCAAGCTGCTTTTGTATCCTCATTCAAAGTGTCATCCGCCAAAACCAGTTTAGGCACTGTATGTCCGTAAAAGAGAACCCGCCGTTCCCATACATCACATATTTGGCTTGGATATGTGAAATCTGATGTTTCTTTATCAAAAAGAGAGGACACATGAGAAATATATTCTTTTTGACCGCCACTTTCAATCAGTCGGTTCGTTTGTGCACTCAAATGCCCAAAGCCGCATATTACTAAAACTCTTTGATTCTCATAAAGAGGCAGTTTTTCCATAATGTTTTCATGTATACAATCATCCCGCTCATTTGTAGTTGTGTTTTGCTTAAAATCATTATCAATTTTCCAATAATCAATCATTTCGACAGGAATATTATTGTCCAAGCAGCAGCAGTATGCGATACACATATCTATCGGACCATCCACAACGCCATACTCTACAAAGCTGTCTTCCCTAGCCTCAATAAATACCACATCGGGTTCTATATTGTTTATGGCATTTATCATTTCTTCAATCGAATAATTCGCATACTGCCTGAAATGCTCGTTATGAAATGTTCCCATAAGATATACCTCTTGTCGGTCAGTCATTAATACTTTTTTGACAGTAAAATTTTTGAGGTTCACATACAAAGTGACAGCAGTTAGAACAATCAGAACAAGGATTACTGAAACTATAGTAACTACTTTTTTTGTTCTTTTCTTCATCTATCAAAATACCTCCGTAAATATATTCGCAATCATACAGACGGATTATTTTTGTCTTTTCTTCGGCGCGTAATCCTTCATGCCCTCAATGGCGCCGCCTGACACCGCCCAGAGATAGAGACTTGCCACGCTGCAATACGGGCTGAACCGTCTGCGGTATTTTTCAAACAGTTCCCTGCTGATTTCCCGGTGGTGATACACCATACGCAGTCCCCTCTGTATCGCCAAATCCTGAAAACTGAACACGTTGGGGCGCTGCATACAAAACAGCATTATCATTTCCGCCGTCCACACCCCGATACCGTTTAACGCGGACAGTTCCCTGATGACCTCGTCATCCGGTTTCTCCCAGATGCCTTCCAAATCGAACGAGCCATTTTTTACGTTCTTCGCAAAATCCTCTATATATTCCACCTTGCGAAATGTCATTCCGAACGACTGCAGCTCGTCCCGTCCACAACTAAAAACCGTATCGGCATTGACCACGCCAAGAGCATCCTGCATTCTCTGCCAGATAGTTGCCTGTGCCTTTGTGGAAATCTGCTGCCCGATAATATGATGCACCACGGAAGAAAACAAATCATCATCCGTTTCCCGCTCTATCATGCCTACCGCATTAATTACTTCTGCAAGTTTCTTATCTTTTCCTTTCAGATATTCTATTTCTTTCTCACCGTACTGAAAATACACTCCCTAAAACCTCCGTCCAGACCCTTTCTACATTTGGATATGATTATTCTATCATGAATACTGAATTTTTTCTATATCTGCCACGGAAATATTGACATTTTGCGTCTCCTATTCTAAACTATACCTAGTAATACAAAGTATATAGGAGGAAAAATAATGGGATTCTGGATTTTTATGCTGATTTGCACACTGATGATGCCTGCCATAATGATTATATTTGGAAATGTTTTTGTCAAGCACCCGCCAAAGACTATCAACGGCGTTTACGGCTATCGGACATCCATGTCCACGAAAAATCAGGAAACATGGGATTTTGCCCACAACTACTGCGGCAGATTATGGACAAAAATTGGTTGGATTACGCTTTTCGCTTCAATACTTTCCATGCTTTTTACATTCGGCAAAGGCGAGAATGCCGTAGGTTTTATAGGCGGTATCCTTATGTCTTTGCAATGCGTTGTCTTAGTCGGCTCAATTTTTCCCGTGGAATTTGCGCTAAAAAAACGGTTCGATAAGGACGGAAACCGAATTTAATCCAGCCGGACTGTGCGGGACGAAAGCGCCAAAAGCTGTTCGTCATGCGTAACCAGCACGACCGTTTTGCCGCTGTCATGCATCTTTTGTACCTGCTCTGCAACCACAGCCTTTGTATCAACGTCAAGGCTGCTTGTCGGTTCATCCAGCAGAATTATCTGTGACGGCTTGATAAAACACTGTGCCAGCGCCGCCCTTTGCTGTTCTCCGCCGCTAAGCGCATACACTTTTTTATTTAAAACATTGAAAAGACCAAAACGCGCCAGAATCTCTTCCCGTTCCGTTCTTTTCTCATAAGAGGACATTCTTTTAAAATGCTGCGCAACCGCCAAATTATAATCTATCGTTGCATCTTCAATGAGACCGTTATTTTGAATATAATATGCCAGATGATACCGCCAAAGTTTCAACCGTTTTTCTCCCAACGGATTATTGATACCGGAGATACAAACCGTTCCGTCTTCCGGCCGTTCCAACAATCCGATAATATTTAAAAGCGTTGTTTTACCACAGCCGCTTTTTCCCGCGACACACAAAAATTCTCCCCGCTCCACTTTCAAATCAAAACCGTCAAAAATCTGCTTCGTTCCATACCGTTTGCAGATTCCCGACAAAATAATATCCTCCGTCATCTTCCCGCTCCTTTTGAAATCATCAAGTAAAAACAGACCGTTTCCAATCCCAGATGAACTGCAAACATCCCCGCCAACAGTAAAATATGATAGTGCAGAATTGGCGATAGCAACAATAAAATTCCATATTGTACCGTTATGGAAAGCATAAGAGGCATATTCAAATCCCACGCGCCGTATCCAAAACGTTTTTTCACTGCCAGTTTTCTTTCGTTTTGTCTGACATAGCTGCTACAGCCGTTATACATCGTAAAAACAAACAGTGCGATTAGAATAATTAATTCCCATACAACCGTTCTCAGTTCCTTATTAACAAATGAAATACTATTATCGTAAACATTTGCAATTGGTTCGGCTTTCAGCAAAATTCCGTCTAACTGATATTCTTTTAACGATGGATAAATTTCCTCATAAGGATTTTCTGACTTTAACTGAAAAAAGATGTGTTCTCCCGAAACATAATTTAACATCTGCCCCCAGATTAATTCACTATCATAAATGATAATGACGGGATTTTCTATCAATCCGTTTCCATTCTTTCCTGCAAACGGACTAAACGCCCTTATCGTTTCTCCCGCCGGATAATAGATACCGTTAAACGCGTAGCCCTGCGATTTGTAATAAGAAAACTGACTGTCAATCACTTCCGATAATTCCATTGTATCAGGGATAAGAATATTCAAAGCACCTTTCTGAAAAATTGACGGTTCAATGACAATTCCATCAAGGTCATGGATGGGATTCACTTCCAGATAATATTCATTGACAGTGACCCAAAGCTGGTTATACTGCTGTGCCAGCGTCTGTTCACCCGCAAAAGACACATAATTATTACAGTCCATAAGAACCGGTCTGTAAATTTCTTTCGTTTCTTCGTAAAAGATATCCAAAAGTTCATTATACCGGAGCTGATTATCAGCATTAATCGGGTCGGCTCCTTTCACAATCGGAAAAGCGTAATAATTTTCTAATAATTTGGCGATGGATATATTCTGGGAATTTAAATGAAAATCCGATGACGAAACCGTTCCAAATGACGACAGCCTGACAGCTAACAGTACCAGAACAATAAAATTGATAAAAAAATTGATTCGATTCAGCGCTGCCGCATTCTTCTTTCCCTTTAGGAAATTTACATTTTTTTCTTTCATGAGATACTGTCACCCCGCCTAAATTATATAAACCGGCAACATACACAAACAATATATGTTACTGCTATAGCCATAAACAACATTTTCAATAATACGGCTGCTAAAAAGTCAACAATGATAGTACCAATACGATAGCCCATAATGTGCTTCACAACAAATGTTTTCCTGTAAGACGCTGCCAGAAACACAAAAGCCGCCACAAGAAACAAACCGGGAAGCGCCATGTTGTCCCATGTGAAATATCGCTTAACATGCACATTTTCATCCAGAACATCATAATACAATCCATACTGCTTCAGTTCCTGATAAAATTGTTGAATTTCCGGCGATTTCACATAGTATATACATGCTCCAAGATTGTATTGTTCTATCTGGTAAAACTCATAAACCGTGATGTTATACAGCATGGAAAATTTCCGCCGCGCCTTTTTGTCAGCTAAACCGTCCTGCTGACTGTATAATTTCTCATCCGTTGTGTAAAACAAAACGTCGGCATACTCGCCTCTGTCTTCCAACAGTTCATAAGTAATAACAGAATCTGTCCTTACTGCCGATTGACTGAGAAATTCTATAAACTCGCTGTCAGAACAGGCAGCCGGTTTTGTAATCCTGACCAAAACAGCGTTTTCTTCCAACGAAAAAAAAGCCTGGTTGCAATAATCGAGATACAAAAGACCCGACGCGTATAAAAGTACACATATATAGATGACATAAAATAATTTTTTCATTGTTTTATTTTAAGGGAGCCTGCCCAAGGGACACTTCACATAAGGAAGTGTCCCTTACGGCATTTATAAGAATTTGTAATGACGGTTGGGTATGATGGATTTGTAGGAAAATTAAAATATATAGTATGAATGATAAACATATTCATGAATGCTTTTAATAGTTGATAAAGTAAGTTCTATATACATTTTGGCACTATGTGATGTTAAATCCCATCTTTCCATGGTGCGTGCTTCTAAACTATGTCCTGCCATGTTTCTTATATCCCCAATAGCAGCACCAATACTTGCCTGTTTATTGTGAAGCTTATTATCTAATAAACCAAGATTGTCTTTATAATTATATAAAGCATTTATAACTTGTCCAATACCATTTTTTCCACTTACATTCACACCTACTATCATTGATATCCTTCTTAAGAAATCTTCAAATGCTCTTCCAACGCACTCAATTGCTCCGCGAGCATCTTCATCACATTTTTTGTATCCATTTACCAGTTCTTCGATTTCAGCTGATGAAAGAGTAGAAAATATATCTCCTCCTAAAATATTGGAAATATATATTCTTATAGCCATATCATCATCTAAAGAAAATGATATTGGATTAATATCAACTAATTGACTTCTTATTGATTCAGTCACGAGAAATCCATCATCGCTCTTAGTGAAAATGCCTACAGTTATTCCCCATGTCATAAATAGGTCTTTCAAAAACACAGCATTTTTTCCCTCGAAACGATATAGTGAATATACCTTTCTTGATGATTCTTCAATGGATTCATCATTCATATGATACTGAATGAATGTTATAAAAGGTTCATATTCTTGTATAAATTTTCTTATTACATTAAGTCTTGAAGCTTTGTCTGGTGTCTTACCCAACTCATTTATATATGGAGTTATTGAGCCATCCTCACAAATAATATTTAACATTCTACATATCGCTATGCAACTTCTTATGTATGCTTCGCTTTTATTTGTAAATTGTTTCAATTCTCCAATATCTATTGTACCATTATTATTTGCTACAAAACAGGCAACATCTGCAACAAGTAATAAGGGCACATTATGACTTGGAAGTTTTTTGAACATAAAAATTAGTCCTCCTCAAATCTTCCATAAGCGTACTTAAAGAAAGTTTTTATTTTCTCATCACTCCATTCACTCATATCTACATTTATTGTTATATGAGGACTTCTCACAACATCCATTTTTTCGGCTTTCATTTTCTCATTTCCGTTGGTAATAGTTGTTAATTGAATTGACGTTTCACCCTTAGTATCGTCCACAAGATTATTTTCAGTATATACTACATCTTCAATATCTTCTTGCTCTTTATGAGATGTGCATGTATCATAGTTGCTTTGCAAATCTATTAGTCTTTGTATTCGTTCTATAATATCACTTTCCCATTCAATGCGTGTAGAATTATTACCTCTACCTATCACATATTTTCCTAGTTCAAGGTAGTCCAAAATACTCATAAATAACTTAGCACCATCTTCACGATTTCTTTCAGTAGAACCATAATTTGCTTTTCCCCAGAAATTAACAATTTCATCCACTTCAGTTGTATTTAGATTATTTTTCTGTAGTAAACTCATCAAAAATACTTCATAAGGAGGATAAGTTACCAACATTTTAACCATTTCATTTTTTCTATCTTCATCTTGAGAGTATACTACTTTACGTCCCTTATCAGTAAACTCAAGCGAGTCAATTTCTACAAAACCTAATGTTCTCAATGCCGATTTTGTATTTGTGTATACCGATCCACCTTTTCCAAATATAGCTTTTACTTCGTCTTCTTTTTTCTTTCTTTTAAGTGTATCAAGAAGAAGTAGCATATTATCAATTGTAGAATATGCAGGTAAATTATTTCCACTTGTTTTTGCCATTTTCTTGCCTCCAAAATTTTTCTTTAATTATACACCTATAGTGTATGTTTTTCAAGTGACTACAAACATTTAAGTGTTTGTATATTTCTATACGGACACTATTGTTAAGTTGAAAAGTATTTTTTAGTATTAATTATAAGTATAAATCGTATTTTATAGTATTGGAGGAAACTCCAAATACGAATCGTCTTACCAAGCACTGAATTTGGCTATCCAAATTCGCTTGTTAGGGACATTTGCCCCTAATACCCCATAAAAAGAATGCAGAGCCAATAGCAAGTGGGTATCTCTCACTGCTTACTGGCTCTGTTTTTTATTCCGCAATTTTTTACAATTCAAATTTTGTGCTTATTATTATGATATAGG
>CAJTZH010000062.1:0-1489 GCA_910584325.1 uncultured Lachnospiraceae bacterium
CCGCCTGACATCTGTGATTATTAATGTGGCTCATGTATTCGTCATGGAATAACTCCACGCTCTGCAGAACAATGTTCGCCGCCTCATAGCCAATCGCACAGTCTGCCGTATCCTGAATCATCTTCGCCAGTTCTACCATATTGTTAAAGGTATCCATATCTGCCTTGCCGTCAAGAATTGCCTGCATCATATTCTCTACCTGCTCAAGACCGTCCCGGCACGGAACACATTTACCGCACGTCTGGCTTCTTGAACTTTGCAGAAAAGAAAGCTGCACCGCAATCGGGCAGACTCCCGGCGGATTTGCCTTGACACGTTTCACAAACTTGTCAAGGAACTTCGTTGTCTTCTCGTTCATCTCATTTTTGTGTATTACATTCTCTGCGTACATGAAACCCTCCTAATTGTATTTCGTAAGCAATCATCATAAGAATATCATACTATATTTGTGCGGTTAATACAATAAATTATTATTTTAACAAAGTTTTTTATAAAAAATAGACATTGTCACTCTGGTTTTACCGCGCATTCGCCTGTAAGCCCTTTCATTATCTCAATCCCGTGCCTAATGGACGGCAAAATATAGGAAAGACTTTCCCGGACGGCTTTAGGGCTTCCCGGTAAATTAATAATCAGCGACTGTCCCCGCATCACGCTGACGCCCCGGCTTAACATTGCCCGCGGCGTAATGGACAGACTGTAGGCACGGATTGCCTCCGCAATCCCCGGCGCGTTTTTTGTCGCCGCGCGAAGCGTTGCCTCCGGCGTGTTATCTCTCGGTGAAAATCCCGTTCCGCCCGTTGTAAACACCACATCGACGCCCGTCTCGTCGCAGAGTCTCACCATCTCCTCATAAAGCAGGTTTTCGTCATCGGGAATAATTTTCATGCCGACCACTTCATACCCTGCGCCAACAAGCAGCTCTTTGATAACGGCGCCGCTTACATCCTCCCGCTCGCCGCGGCTTCCCTTATCGCTTGCCGTAATAATTCCGGCTGTAAATTTACTGTTCTCTGACATAAAGCTCGTCACCTGCCTTTATCACACCGCCGTGAAGCACTCTTGCGAACACGCCTTCCCTCGGCATAATGCAGTCTCCTACCTGATGAAAAATTTCACATTCCGAATGACATTTTTTCCCTATCTGCGTCAGTTCCAGAACAACGTCGTTACACTCAAATACCGTTCCCACCGGAAACGTTTTAAAATCAAACCCTTCCACCAGAAGGTTTTCGCCGAACGCTCCGTCCGCCACATTAGCGCCTCTTGCCCGGAATTTTTCCACCTCGTCAAATGACAAAAGGCTTACCTGTCTGTGCCAGTTTCCGGCATGTGCGTCATGTTCCAGTCCCCAGTCTTCAATAAAACGGCATTCGCCGACATTCTTCTTTGCCGTTCCTTTTTTCTCGCTGATACAAACAGCCTTTACAATTCCCATTTGTTATCCTCCTATCTGAACCATCTTTCTGGTATCGCTTTTTGCTTCCTG
>CAJTZH010000062.1:1499-15937 GCA_910584325.1 uncultured Lachnospiraceae bacterium
TTCAAATGCGTGAGAAGCCGGTTTTTGCTTCACCGCCTCAAAAATCCTGTCTTTTAGGTCGCCGTCCATCACATTGTCACGCAGCAGCGGCTTCAAATCAATGCCACAGTTAAAATGAAGACACAGCTTTAACTGTCCCTCCGCCGTAAGACGCACCCGGTTGCACGCCTCACAGAATTTATGCGACATAGGGCTAATCAGACCTATTTTCCCGCGAAACCCATAAAAATCATAGTATGCAGCAGGTCCGCTTCCCCGTTTTTCTTTGCACGCTTTCGGCTCCCCGAACCGTTTTGTAAGCCGCTTTAATACCTCGTCCGACGGGATGCCGGTGAAAATTTTCCCACAGCCGACCGGCATCAGCTCGATAAAACGAACGTCAATTCCGTCAGTTTTCGCAAGAAGCGCCAGTTCTTCCCACTCGCCGCCGTTTAACTCTCTGCACGGCACGCAGTTAATTTTTACCCCCATTCCCGCTGCCCGCGCCGCTAAGATTCCCTCTCGCACCTGTTTATAGCCGTCATATCCCGTTATCCTCTCAAATGTTTTTTCATCGCAGGTGTCGAGGCTGACATTGACCCTGTCTACCCCCGCCTCTTTTAACGCGCATGCTTTTTCTCCCAGTAAAATCCCGTTGGTTGTCAGCGCGATTTCTTCAATCCCGGAAATCTTACGCACATCCGCAATCAGTTTCACGAGATTTTTTCGCACGAGCGGCTCTCCTCCCGTAAAACGCACTTTTTTTACTCCCAGTTCTGCCATTACGGCAATGACCCTGTATAATTCCTCAAGACTTAAAAGGCTGTCATGGGGCAGCCGCTTTACGCCTTCTTTGGGCATACAGTACTGACAGCGCAGATTACATTTATCCGTCACCGACACCCTGAGATAATCGATTGTTCTTCCGATACCATCCGTCATTTTTTACTTCTCCATCAAAATCAGCTTTTCTGCAGGTATTTCCAGAAAAAGCCTGTCTTTATTTGTCATTTTCCACACGTTTTTCGGCAGTTCACATGCCAATACCGAATACCCGCCTGCCGCCATACTGCCTTTTTTTCGCAGCAGGACAACCGTGGAAAACGCGTCTTCAATTTCGCGCACAAGCTCACACTCCAGCCTGTTTTCTCCGTCCTCTTCATGAATCGTGAGAAAATGCGCGCGCACGCCCGCATACGCGTACTTCGTTTCACCAAGCTGCTTATTGGGCAGCCGCAAGTTCATTCCCCAGTCTGTTGCATAGTAACCGCCGTCTGCTTTTTTTGTAAGCGCCGTGACATTTTTACAGCCTGTCAGAAGCGCCGCCGCCAGTGTCTTCGGCTTATCAAATAAATCGTGTTTTGGCTGGATTTCCGCAACGGTTCCGTTTTCCATCACAGCGATACGGTCCGTCAGCCGGTACGCCTCGTTCCTGTCATGGGACACGAACAAAGCGGTTCTCCCGTAATCGTCCAACACATTCATAATCTCCCGCTCGAGCTGCATTTTTAAATAATTGTCAAGCGCCGAAAACGGCTCATCAAGAAGCAAAAGCCTCGGATTTGCGGCAAGCATTCTCGCAAGCGCCGTCCTCTGCTTCTGTCCGCCCGACAGCATAGACGGATAAAGCGTTTCTTTTCCCTGTAGATAAAAACGCTCAATATACTCCCGCGCCGTTTTTTTGTCTTTCGCGCCACACATAATATTCTGAAATACGGTCATATTCGGAAACAGCGCAAAGTCCTGAAACAGATACCCGACACCACGTTTTCTCGCGGGAACGTTAATTTTTTTCTCCGCGTCAAAAAGCACTTCCCCATTTAGACGGATAATGCCCGCGTCAGGCGTTTCAATGCCCGCAATGCATTTTAATGTCAAACTCTTTCCGCAGCCCGACGCTCCCAAAATCGCAAAGACCTCGTTTTCTGTCTCAAACTGTACTTTCAGGTAAAAATCGCCGCAGTTCTTTTCAATATCCACAAATAATGCCAGTTCCTTCACCACCCTCTCCTGCTGATTTTCTGAATCTGACGGGCAGTCAGAGCATTCATCAGAAAAATCGTTGTAAAAGAAATCGCCATAATCACTGCCACCCAGCGGTACGCAAGCGTTCTGTCGCCGCTCTGCATCGCCGTATAAACGGCAATCGACATCGTCTGCGTTTTTCCGGGAATATTTCCCGCAAGCATCACGGTAGCGCCGAACTCGCCAAGCGCCCTCGCGAACGCGAGAATTGCCGCCGCCGCGACTCCCGGAGAGGCGCCCGGAAGCAGCACCTTAAAAAAAAGCTGCCGCTCCGTCATGCCAAGCGTCCTCCCCGCGTGAAGCAGATTTACGTCCACCTGTTCAAACGCCCCCAACGCCGTGCGGTACATAATCGGAAAAGAAACCACAACGGCGCACAAAACCGCGCCTTGCCATGTAAACAACATGCTGACGCCTATTTTTGTAAGCATCGTTCCCAAAACACTGTTCCTGCCAAACAACAGCAGCAGGAAAAAACCGACTACCGTAGGCGGAAGCACCATCGGAAGCGAAAAAATACCGTCCACAAACAGACGCAGTTTTTTCAGGGACAGCACCCATCCTGCCGCCGCGATTCCCAGAAAAAATGTAATAACGGTCGCGCAAAACGCCACCTTAACCGATATCCATAATGGTGAATAATCCATTGTTTCTCCTTATTCTGCTTTTGAAAAACCATATTTTTCAAACAGTTCCATCGCTTTATCACTTTGCAGATACTCCATAAACTCCTTTGCGGCTTTTGCGTTTTTACTTGCTTTTACAATGCCTGCCGGATAAAGTACCTGTTTACAGGAACCTGCCGGCGCCTCGCAGACAATCGCGACCAAATCGGACGTGTACGCGTCCGTCGCATAGACGACGCCGCAGTCCACGGAACCGGTCTCCACCCATGAAAGCACCGTTCTCACATCCGAACCATAATTTGCTTTTGCCTTCGCCTGCTCCAAAATGCCAAGGTTTTCAAAGATTTCTTCCGAATACTGTCCGACCGGCACGCTGCCCGGCTCGCCAAGTCCAATCATTGCAACCTTATCCGACGTTACGTCCTCAAATGACGTAATGCCTGCCATACTGTCCTTCGGTACAATCAGTACCACCTTATTTTCGAGCAGTTTTACAACGGAGGCGTCGTCCATCAGTCCCTCTTCTTTTAACGCACTCATTTGTTTTTCCGCCGCGGAAATGAAGATATCTGCCGGAGCGCCCTCCTCAATCTGCGCCTGAAGCGCGCCTGAACCGCCATACGAAAACGTCAGTATGATATTTCCATGTTCCGCCTCGTACGCCGTCTTCATCTCGTTACAGACATCTGTGAGGGACGCCGCCGCAAGAATTGTCAGTTCCGTCTTTTCCTCCTGTGCTTTTCCACAGCCTGTAACCCCAACAACTCCCGTAAATCCTGCCATGCATATTATACCTGCTGCCATTGCGGCGAATACTTTATTGATTCTCATAATCTTCCTCCCTTTTTCAGAGAGACACGTTATACCGGCGCAATAAAATGACCGCTTTTTCCACCCATCTTTTCCACAAGGTGGATATCTTCAATCCGCATCGCGCGGTCCATCGCTTTACACATATCGTAAATCGTCAGAAGCGCCACACTGACTCCCGTAAGCGCTTCCATTTCCACGCCGGTTTTTCCGGATAACTTCGCCGTGCACACGCACCGTATCCTGTGACTCTCCTCTTCTAATTCAAAATCAACCGTTACTTTTGTCAGCATTAACGGGTGACACATAGGAATCAGCTCCGACGTCCGTTTTGCCGCCATAATACCTGCAACCCGCGCCGTTCCCAGCACGTCGCCTTTTTTTGCGCTGCCGCCTTTCACCGCGTCGTAAACTTCACGGCTGACTAAAATACCGCCTGCGGCAACCGCAGTCCGCTCCGTAACCTCCTTATCCGTTACATCGACCATAATCGCGTTTCCGCTGTCGTCAAAATGTGTAAATCCGGACATCGTACCAACTCCTTTCCCGTTCTTGAACCGACGTTGCCGGTTTATTTTCCAAATCCACAGCTTGGGAAATGGCATACCTGACAATTCAGGCAGAGCCCGCCCTCGCCGTAGACGCTTAAATCTTCTTTTTTTAATATTTCACCCGCCAAAACTCTTGGAAGCACCAAATCAAATATCGTCCGTTTCGCGTACATCACGCAGCCCGGCAGTCCAAGAACCGGCACATTTTTTCCCTCAAACGCATAATATGCAAGCAAAAACATTGCTCCCGGCAGAACCGGCGCGCCGTAAGAAATAATTTCCGCTCCTAACGCCTTAATCGCTCCCGGCGTCCTATCGTCAGGGTCCACGCTCATTCCTCCGGTGCAGAGTATCATTTCCGCTCCGTCCTCAAGAAATTCCTGAATTGCCGCAATAATATCCTCCTGCTTATCATCAACGATTTTCTGTCCCAGAACCTCCACGCCGTATTCGTTTAATTTCGCGCGGATTGCCGGACCAAACGCGTCCTCGATTCTTCCCTTGAAAACTTCGCTTCCTGTCGTGACAATCCCCGTCTTATACCTTGCAAAAGGCAGAATTGAAAGCAGTGGTTTTTCGCCTGCCGTTTTTCGCGCCTGTTTCATTTTCTCTTCTTCTATGACAAGCGGAATAATCCTTGTCGCCGCGATTTTGTCTCCCTTTTTTACGGGAAAATTGCCGTGTACCGTGGCTATCATCAGTTCTCCCAGCCCGTTGACCGCGTTTAACTTCTCTGTATTGACCTTCAAAAGACCGTTGCAGTCCGCCAGAATCTCGATTTTTCCTTCCTTTGGCTGCGTGGCGCTCATATATTCATTGATACAGATATCGCGCAGTACCTGTGCCGCCTCGTCCTCGTGAAGAATCCCCTCCTTTTTCTCCCACACATAGAGATGTTCCTTCCCCACAGAGAGCAATACAGGGATATCCTCCTTCGTCACAATATGGCCTTTTCTGAAAACGGCGTCTTTTACCACGCCGGGAATAATTTGTGTAATGTCGTGGCACAGAACCTGTCCTTCTGCGTCCTCCGTGCGAATTAATTTCATATCTGCTGCTCCAATCCAAAATACTGTTTTACGCATGAAAAAATCCCGTCGATATCATCAAGCCCGTACACCGGGCAGGAAACGTTATCACGGGATACTACGTCAGTCGCTATGCAGATTAAGCTTTTAGGGTCGCATACCGGCGCGTCTGAAACCGCGCCGCGGACAATCTCGATTTTGGGATATGCCGAATGTTTCATACCCTCAATGATAATTACGTCCGCACCGTTTACCATGGAAACCATTTCACCAATATCTTTAGATAATTTGCCGTTTACGCTAAACTGCATGTCCGAAAAAATGGCGCTGTAAACTGCTCCGGCTTTCGTGAACCGGTATGTGTCCGTCCCCGGATAATCCATAACATAATCATGCCCGTCATGCTTAATGACGCCGACTGAGTAGCCATCTTTAATAAACTCATTAATTAGTTTTACAATCAGTCCAGTCTTACCGCTGTCTTTTACGGCACTGATACAGAACACAACAGGAAGTATCAGCTTTTGATACTCCTGCCGTGTATTGATATTCTTCACTACCTTCTTGTCAAAACAGGTATACTCCAGCTTAATATACTTGGTTCTGACCTGATTTAAAATATTCATCAGGCGGTAACAGCCCTGCGCAATCTGTTTTTCTATCACATCGAGAATTTTTCTGGAATAAATGGCGCAAAGAGGATGAATATGCTGCTCGTCCATCATCACATAACAATCGTAATCGGAGGAAACAAACTCCGCCATATAAGAGACTAACTCTTTTGACACAAACGGCATATCCGCCGCGCAGATAAAGACATACTCTTCTTTTGCCGCGCGAAGAATCTGGTAAATACCCTCCATCGGACCGATTTCCTTATGCTCGTCGTAAACGACCGTCAGTCCCGTATCCTCGTAATCTCCCTTTTGGGCGGCAGAAATAAGCACCTGTGAAAAGCTGCCTAGTTCGTCCGCAATCCTGTCAATAAAACGTTTTTCGTTTATCGTCATCAGCGCTTTATTCTGTCCCATCCGGGTACTTTTCCCGCCTGCGAGAATACCAGTGCTAAGGTTCATGTGTCCTCCTGAAATATATCGTGAAACCTGATGGGTTCTTTCAATCAAAGAATACCCCGCATGAAATGCATTCATGCAATGGGGATAACTATGAATTATTTTATCATATTTGTGGGTGGAATACAAATATTTGTAGGGTTTGCCATTTTCCCTCGCAATTTCCGTATTTTATGTTGGCGGAAAAATTTAATTAATTTTTTGATTGAGCACGTGTTCTATATATGATATAATTATGTCGTATAATGAAACAGAAAGTGGATGTGATTTTCCGATGGTGCCCTCTAGTCTTTAGAAAGAGGGTGATGCCCCATGAGTATTATGGAAGTTTTGACTTTATTACTTGTGTTGTTTGCGGCTCTGTCTTACATAGATAATCATAAAAAGAAATAGCATCCTGCCCTGAAAAGTTGGATGCTATTTCTAATAGATAATCTTACTGAGGGCAATCGGAACTCGTGTCCGACAACCTTTCTAAATAGATTATACACTAGAGCTGTTTGAATTTCAAGCAGCTCTTTTTAAATTTTCGAATATTTAAGATTTCATATCGAATAATGTATTTAATTTAACCCAAACGTCTGCAAAATCCCATCAAACTCCACGGAATCCGAAAATCCTTCCATTACCTTCATGCGGTCTTCCCTGCCGGATTCCAACACTTCTACCCAGCCTGCAAGTCCGATTTCATCCGCTTCTCTTCCCATAAATGTCCGATAAAGAACCTTGACGTACTCTTCATTATTCAGGTTCTTTTCCAGAAATTCATCCGAGAAAATAAAGCTCTGCGCTGCCTGTTTCGGTGTATTGCTCTTTTCAATAATGACTTTGCACCAAGCCTCTAACCCGTCCGGCTCATACTCGCGTCCGAGCGCTTCCGTGTAACATCTTGCCACAAACTTTGTAATATCCGCGTTCTGGTTGCGGTAATGGGCAAGAGCATCCGCCAGCCTTCCCACCTCAAAAACATTTCCCACTTTAATCTTGTATTCACTGCATATATCCGCAAATTCCACCGAATAGATAAATCCGGCGAAAACTTTTTCCCGTTCCACTCCCGCGTCAAGCTGGGATACCCACGACGCTTTTCCGCCTGCGTCGGACGCACGGTTCATAAACGTATTGTAGAGAATTTCCACAAACTCCTCGTTGGAGAGATTCTTTTCCTTGCACTCGTCACTAAACACAAAACCGTAGCCGATATCCACGCCGTTGGATTTCTTTTTAATAAGGGTGTCTGTCCATGATTCCAAACCGATTTCGTCGGCTTCACGGGCAAGGACGAGGGTGTAAAGGCGGTTGACAAATGCATGAACCGGGTCCTCTGGTTCCAATGCTATAATCGTAAAAGCTCCCAGACTATCTGTTCTCAATGTAAAATAGCTGCCGTACTTATTAATATCCTCATCTTTTAACCGAGAGGCATCATGCAATACAATAATATTATCGTCTTTTGTCATTCCTGCCGGATACTGAAGTTTTAGCATAATCGTTCCGTTAAGAACAAGTGGTTCATTCCCAGCCACACTATTATATGCAGAAATATTTATAGAAAACAATTTGCTTATATTTTGTTTGTAGTATTTACAGCGATGTCCTACTTAGATAATCACAAAAAGAAATAAGCATCCTCAACCCGTCCAAAGTTAGAATGCTTATTTGTTAGTAATTATCACAACCAAGGGCAATCGAAACTCATATCCGACAACCTTTCTAAGTAGATTATCTACTAGAACTGCTAATTTTCAAGTACCTCTTTTCATTTTTTTAGTTCAGCAGACCACATACGATTCATTTTTATAAATTTTTTAATTCAGCCCAAACGATGCCAGAATTTCCGCAAATTCAACCGAATCCGAAAATCCTTCCAATA
Organism: uncultured Lachnospiraceae bacterium; assembly: GCA_910584325.1. Classification (GTDB taxonomy): domain Bacteria; phylum Bacillota; class Clostridia; order Lachnospirales; family Lachnospiraceae; genus MGBC120314. The sequence goes on from CAJTZH010000062.1 coordinate 9,465, forward strand.
CTTTCGCCCTGTCTTCCCTGCCGGATTCCAGCACGTTCACCCACGCCGCAAGTCCTCCTTCATCCGCTTCACGCCCCATAAATGTACGGTACAGAATCTGCACATACTCTTCGACGCTTAAATTTTTCAAAATAAATTCTTCTGAAAAAATAAAGTTCTGCGCCACCTGCTTTGGCGTATTACTCTTCTCGATTATCACCTTACACCAAGCCTCTAAGCCGTCCGGCTCATACTCACGTCCCATGGCTTCTGTGTAACAACGTGCCACAAACTTTGTAACATCCGCATTCCGATTACGATAATTCTGCAGCGCTGCCCACAGCGGAGCCACATCCTGCACGTTACCCGTATTGATTCCATAATCAGAACAAATAAGCGCAAATTCCTGTGAATAGACAAATCCCTCAAATATTTTTTCACGCTCTACGCCTGCATTAAGCTGGGATACCCACGCCGTTTTGCCGCCTTCATCGGATGGGCGGTTCATGAATGTATTATACAAAATCTCCACAAACTCTTCGTTGGAGAGATTTCTCTCCCTGCATTCTTTACTGAATACAAAACCGTATCCCGCATCTACTCCGTTAGAGTCATGGTTTTTCAAGCTATTCGTCCATGAAATCAAGCCCTCTTCATCATATGCCCTTCCAAGAACAAGTATATACAATCTGCTCACAAATTCCTGTATCTTATCTGTACTTTCCGGCTCTGTCGGCTCTTCCGGTTTTGTTGTCCCTCCGGTAACAGTAATCCTGCAAACTGCTTTCATTTCACCATACCTTGCCGTGATATCAGCAACTCCATTTGCCACGCCTGTAACAACGCCATTATTATCAACAACTGCTATTTTATCATCCGAACTGGACCATTCAAAATCCACTTCACCCTTATTAACGGACGCATTAATTTTTACCTTTTTTCCGGCTTCAATCTCTGCCGTATATTTATCCAGTGTGATTGTCAATTCATCATCTTCACGTTCTTTTACGATATACTCTTTACCATCATGCCAAACAGTAGCTGGTATATCATCTGCCGACGGATTCAATACATCTATAACCTTGGCATATCTGCTGTCCAGACCGACATTATCATTTACCATAAAATAGACATAATTATCATCCGTAAAATATGACGTATCATATTGAGTTACCGTTGAGGAAGTGGAATCATATTTCAACTCAGGCGTGTACGCACTCCACCATTGTTGTGCTTCATGAAAACCATCCGCATCTTGAATGGACTTATCGCTTTTATTATAATACACATAAGATATTCCATAAAAGTCCCCGTCTATTTTCCGATCATTCCGGTCTCCCCATGTTACATCAACCGCATACCACTCATCATGCAACTTTATAAGATTCCATGCATGATAATTGCTCGCCACTGTTATGGTATCAACCCCGACTGCATTCATCAAAATCTGCATGACTGCCGTATATCCGGTATAATCCGCCCTCCCGTTGCAAACCAGACTGTATGCCGACTGATAAAACTCACTGTCCAAATCATATACCGTATTATTTGCCAGCAAATCATATGCTATTTTCTCTTTGTCCTCATCATACTTACCTTCATTAACCAATAAAACCCATTCGCCAAGTTTATTTTTAAAAGCTTCTGTTGCCAGCCTGCGTGTTTCCCCATCCTGAAATTCATCGTACAGCTCAAACCAGACAGCACTATAATCAATTGTATATCCTATCGTGCCGCTCAAAAAATAGTACTGCGGATTAGAATACAAAAATAAATACGCGGTATCCAGTAATTTTTCACCGTCAATTCCTTTGGTATTCCCAATCTTTCCGGTAACCTGCACAGTCTGTGTCCCGTTAACGACTTCAAGACAGCTTGCCTCAAGACCGTCCCAAATCTCTTGCTCCGCATCGGTAAGCTGATTATAATAGTAATCATTGGAAAGACTGATCCAATATTCATCCTCCGGTGATGACATTCTGCTTCCGTAATCATATAATTCAATCTCATCCGCTTCCTCTGCGTGAAGCTCAAATTTTTCAAACCCGCACCTGTCCTCATAGCATGTAACACTCTGCTCTTGGACATCCTCCACCGTACCAGCATTTACCGGCACCGGATTCAGTACTCCTGCCAATATCATAACCGCACACAAAAATCCTGATAATCTTATATGTTTCTTCAATTTCATCCTCCTGACTGCTATAAATTATAATTTCGTGCTGCATCTCAATACTACTATAACTTTATTACCTGATTAAAGCAATCTCTATTTTCATTAGTTTCCCTTATTTTTGTTTGCGCGTCTGTTCTATATATAGTATAATAATACTGTATAATCGAAAAGATAATCATAAAAGAAATAGCATCCTCTACCCGCCTAAAGTTTAGGATGCTATTTCTTTATGTATCTTTTTACTGAGGGCAATCGGAACTCGTGTCCGATAACCTTTCTAAGTAGATATTATATACTAGAGCTGCCTGTTTTTCAAGCAGCTCTTTTTATTTTTTTAAGTTCAGCCAGACCACGAACGGCTGACAAATCGTGCCAGCACGGATTTGTCAGTTGTTCTGTGGTCTGAGTGAGCGCCCGTTTATGAGCAAAGTTAGCTGCATTTGCAGCGGGAAAGCGTCGGAGGCGCCTTTGCGAATGGGCGAGGCTGAACGGATGATATATTTTAAAATCTTAATTCAACCCAAACGACGCCAGAATTTCCGCAAATTCCGCCGAATCCGAAAATCCTTCCAGTACCTTTGCCCTGTCTTCCCTGCCGGAATCCAGTACATTCACCCACGCCGCAAGTCCACCTGCGTCCGCTTCACGTCCCATAAACGTCCGGTACAGAACCTTAACATATTCCGTGTTGTCCAAATTCTTCTGTGTAAACTCATCGGAGAAAATAAAGTTCTGAGCCACCTGCTTCGGCGTATTGCTCTTTTCTATAATCACCTTACACCATGCCTCTAATCCGTCCGTCTCATAAGTTCTTCCCAAGGCCTGCGTATAGCATCTTGCAACAAACTTCGTCAGGTTGGCGTTTCGATTCCGGTACTGCATCAGAGCGCCTGCAAATCCCGGCACACTGTCAACGGTTCCTACGTTAATTCCGTATCTGCTGCATACATCAAAAAATTCAGCCGACAATACAAAACCTTCAAAAACTTTCTCTCTGCCCACACCTGCGTCAAGCTGGGATACCCACGCCGTTTTTCCACCTGCGTCTGACGGACGGTTCATAAACGTATTATAAAGAATTTCCACAAACTGCTCATTAGAAAGGTTCTTTTGCTTACATTCATCACTGAACACAAAACCGAATCCCGCGTCTACACCGCTTGATTTCTTACTTAGCAGAGCATTGGTCCATGACTCAAGACCGGCCTCGTCCGCCTCGCGCTGTAAAACAAGATTATAGAGGCGTCTGACAAAACTCCTGACTTCCACCGCAGCCGAGTCTTTTACAATATAGCTTTTACTGTTGAAGGAAACATTTGCAGGTATCTGTTCGGACACCGCGGTATCCAGTACGTCAATCGGCTTTGCGTATCTGCTGTCCAGTCTGTTATTGTCATTAACCATAAAATAAATATAATTTCCCGCAGTAAAGTACGGCGAACTATATGAAAGCACACTTTGTGCCTCCGCAGAATCATATTTTACCGCCGGTGTGTATGCGTTCCACCATTGCTCCGGATAATGCGAATTGTTACCGTATTGAATCGTCGCGTTGCTTTTATTATAATAATCGTAAGAAATTCCGCTCCATCCGGCGTATTTATCTTCCATTACTATAATATCATCAGATTCCGGCGCGCTTAATACGTCGGGACTCCACTCGCTGTCAAAATTCATGTCGTCGTCCTGGTCTCCCCATGTAACATCAACCGCATACCATTCGTCATGAATTTTAATCAGATTCCATGCATGGGTGCTGCTTGTCACCTCGATGGTATCAATGCCTACCGCATTCATCAAAATCTGCATTGCTCCCGTATACCCCGCGCAGACAGTTCTTCCGTTACAAATTAGGCTGTATGCCGACTGATTATACTGGCTGTTTGCGTCATATTTCGTATTCCTTACCAATAAGTCAAAAGCAATCTTCTCTTTGCCCTCGTCATATTTTCCCGTGTTGACAGCGGCAACCCACTTATCAATTTTACTTCTGAAATTATCCGTTGCCTGCCTGCGTGTCTGTCCATTCTGAAACTCGGTATATATATTCAGATAAACGCCTGTTATACCACTTGAATTGCGAAGGAGCGTAAATGAATTTTCCAGAAAATAATACTGCGGATTGGAATATTTAAATAAATATACCAATTCTATCATCTGTTCTCTGGAAAATCCACCATTATTCTGAACCGTCTCCGTATGTTCGAAATTCTGATTGCCGGTTATGACGTTCAGGCAGACAGCCTCCAAATCATCCCATACACGTTTCTGGGAAGCAGAAAGCTGATTATAATAAAAATCACTTGAAAATTTCATCCAATATGCGTCTTCCGGTGAAGCCAGCCTTGTTCCGGTACTATATACGTCCGTTTCGTCGTCCGATACGATTTCGTAAACCTCCGGCTGTTCAAAACCACATTTCTCATCATACTGCTCCGCGAATACAGAAAACGGACAAAACAGTCCCGACATCACAAAAATCACCAAAAATACTACAGATAATACATTACGTTTCTTCAAAATTTTCCTCCTAACCGGCAGATTTTCTACCTGCATCCTTTAAAATAGCGGATTGTAACTTCATCACCGGGCTTTATCCGCTCTCCTGCCCTCAAATCAATAAAACAATTGCACTCCGTAAGATTATGAATTACGGAAGACGCATGTAGCGGCGACGGAATATGGACTTCACCGTCCTTGGCATACGCACGGATGAGTCTGCGCATTTTATTGACCTTCGTATATTCACCCGATAAAACCGCCGTTGTTTTCTTTGTTTCAAACGAACTGCTTTGCATCAGTCCTGCCATTGCGGACCAGAAATATAGTTCAAAATTCGCAATAGCGGCGTAAGGGTTTCCCGAAAGACTCAATATCACTTTCCCGTCCAGCCAGCCTGCCATCGTCGGCGTTCCGGGCTGAATGTTGGCTCCTCGAAATAACACCTTGGCGCCAATTTTTTCAAGGACTTTTGGGATAATATCCCGCTTTCCAACCGATACGGCTCCCGTCGTTATCACAAAATCCGCATTCCTTAACGCAGATTTTATCGCTGCCGCCAAAAGTTCCTCTTCATCGGCACAGGTCTGCATCCGTTCTACCACAAGCCCTTCTCTTTTGATATCCGCGGCAAGCATATACGCCGTGCTGTTATATATTTTGCCGGGGGCAAGCGCCTCTCCGACCTGCATCACTTCCGTTCCCGTCGATATAATAGCTGTTTTTGCGCTTCTACGGACGGTAACCTGCTCTATGCCAAGGCTTGCCAGCAGTCCCACGTGAACGGAAGAAATCCCCGTATTTTGTTTGATTACAATGTCGCCCTTTTGAATGTCTTCTCCCACACGACAATAATTAACGTACGGTTTCACGGCTTCATACACACATACCACCGATTCGCCATAATCAGTATCCTCCTGGCGGACAACTGCGTCAAAACCTTCCGGCACATAAGAACCGGTCATCACTCTCACCGCCGTATTCTTTTCATAAAGAATTTCTTTGTAGTCACCCGCCAAAAGCTCGCCCAAAACGTTCAGCCTAACCGGATTTTCCCTTGAAGCATGCTCCACGTCCGAAGCAAGAACCCCGTATCCATCCATCGCCGATTTCGGAAATGTAGGAACCATCATTCCCGCAGTCACGTCTTCCGCCAAAATTCTGCCGTGACATTCGGTAATATTGACTCTTTCCGTCTCCTCTATAGGGTTAAGCGCATCAAGCAGATGAGAAAGACATTCCTCAATTTCCATTCGCTTCATAACCGCCCGCTCCTCTAATCCATTTTTTAATACGTTTCCGGTTTGGCATTTTCATACTTTAAAAAGTAATACTCCAAATCAAAATACGTTTTTTCGTCGCTGCTTTGCGTGACACACCAGTTTTCGTCTTCATCAAGGTTTGGAAAATAAGTGTCCGCCTCATAAGCGAAATCTATTTTCGTCACGTGCGCAACGCTGCAATAAGGGAGGAACTGTCTGTAAATTGTCTCGCCGCCAATAATAAAAATATCTTCATCATCATATTGTTTCAGCTCATTCAGTGTTTCCTCCACACTGTGGCACACGGTAACGCCTTCTTTTCTATAATCGGGATTTGCCGTTATCACAATATTTGTGCGGTTTTTCAAAGGATTCCCTCCCGGAAAACTCTCCAGCGTTTTTCGTCCCATTACGACCACTTTTCCCGTCGTTTCCGAACGGAATAATTTCATATCCTCAGGAATACTCACAAGCAGGCTTCCGTTCTTGCCGATTGCCCAGTTCTTATCCACCGCAACAATTAAATTCATCTCTGCTTCCTCCTGTTAAACCGCAAT
>CAJTZH010000063.1 GCA_910584325.1 uncultured Lachnospiraceae bacterium
TTTTTCTGTGCGATTCCTGTACAAAAGACGCGAGGAAGGCACTGAAAAAGACCCGTATTTACAAAAGTTTTCATTTTTCACTGCACGGCTGGATGGATTATCATACAGTAGCCGTTGCTTTTGACGACAACAGAATTGACAGTAATTATTCCGGACGAAGTACAGCGAAAATTATGAAAAAGATACTATTTAATAAAAAGGAAAAGGAGAAGTAAAACAATGAATTCATTAGTACTTTTACTTATCTGCATCGCCATTTTAGTTGTCGGATATATTTTATACGGCGGATGGCTCTGCAAACAGTGGGGCGTGGGCAACACCGACAAAGCGACCCCGGCTCATGAATTGGAAGACGGAATCGACTATGTTCCGGCAAAAGTTCCTGTATTGATGGGACACCATTTTTCATCCATCGCAGGTGCGGGGCCAATCACCGGACCAATCAGCGCGGCTATTTTCGGCTGGGTGCCGGTTGTCCTCTGGATTTTAATAGGCGGTATTTTCTTTGGCGGCGTTCATGACTTTGGCGCGTTATTTGCATCGATCCGCCATAAAGGACAGTCTATCGGTGAGATTATTTCCGCGAATATGAGCAAGAGAGCAAAGAAGTTATTTCTTATTTTTGCTTATTTAACGCTGCTTCTTGTCGTTGCAGCATTTGCGTCTATTGTTGCCGGTACATTCGGTACGACAACAGCGGCAGGCGCAGCAGTAAATGAAGCCACAAAAGCTACAAATGCTTCCGTTGCCATGGTTTCGTTGCTGTTTATCGTCATCGCGATAGCTTTTGGATTTTTAGTTTACCGACGCAACGCTCCGATGGGTGTTTCTACAGCGCTTGGCGTGGTTGCAATTATTATCTGTATGGCAGTCGGTATGAACTTTCATCCGATTTATCTTACATATAAGGCATGGATGATTATTGTTGGTATTTATATAGCTGTTGCGTCCGTAACGCCTGTATGGATTCTCTTACAGCCGCGTGACTATTTAAGCTCGTTTCTTCTTTATGCAATGCTTGCCGTTGCATTGGTCGGTGTTGTGATTTCACACGCAAATCTGGGCGGTGGAGACGGTCTTCAGGCATTTGCCGGCTTTGCTGTTGATAACGGAAACGGTACGCAGTACTTATTCCCTGTTTTATTTACGACCGTTGCATGCGGCGCCATATCCGGTTTCCATTCCCTCGTATCTTCCGGTACGACATCAAAACAGCTTGATAAGGAAAAGGACGCGAAGCCGATTGCTTACGGCGGTATGCTTCTTGAGTGTGTGCTCGCGGTTGTAACGGTTTGCGCAATCAACTTTGCTTACAAGTATAACGCCGCGAATCCTGATACGGCGCTGGTAGGCGCTACCGGTATTTTTGCCGGCGGTATCGCAAATATGTTCTCGGTATTTGGCGCAGGTACGGTTAATATCCTCCGCACGCTGCTTACTTTAACTTATTCCGCATTCTGTTTAACATCGCTTGATACGGCTACACGTCTTGCGCGGTTCATGTTCCAGGAGTTTTTCTTAGAGCCTGGTCAGACGCCTGCTGATATTAAGGATGGTTATAAGAAAGTATTAGTTAATCCATACGTGGCGACATTGATTACGGTAGTTCTCGGCATCATTCTTGGTATGACGGGTTACTCTAAAATTTGGGGACTGTTTGGCGCTGCCAATCAGCTTCTTGCAGGTATCGGCTTACTTGCCGTTGCCGCATGGCTTGCCAATATCGGCAAGAACAATAAAATGTTCTTACTGCCGATGGCATTTATGGTTGTCGTTACAATCTGTTCTCTTGGCGTAACCATTAAGAATCAGATTGGCATTATTTCTAACGGAAACGCCGACTGGGGTCCATGGGCTCAGGCAATTATCGGCGCTCTGCTGATTATTCTGGCAGTGATTCTCGTTATTGAAGGCATTCAGACCATCTTTAAGAAGAAGGAAAAAACGGCATAAGTATATCGATACATTTTGGGTGACTTTGGGGACATATTTTTAAAAATATGTCCCGTTTTTATTCCAACTTTATTAAATTTGTATAAACTCAAAAATTACCATATAGAAAATTATTTCCTAACATGTTATAATAATAAAAAGGAATCAATAATAAGGAAACGGGGTGTTATTATGAGTGATAACTTAGTCATTACTATCGGTCGTGAATACGGCAGCGGCGGCCATGAGATAGGACAAAAGATTGCCGCCCAGCTTGGTATTAAGTGCTATGACAGGGAGTTACTTGAACTTGCTGCCAAGGATAGCGGACTTTGCCCTGAAATAATGGAAAATCATGATGAAAAGCCTACAAACAGCTTTTTATACAGCCTTGTTATGGATACATACTCTATGGGATTTTCCTCTGCAGCTACATATCTGGATATGCCGATTAATCACAAAGTATTCCTCGCACAATTTGAAGCAATAAAAAAACTTGCTGACAGAGAGAGCTGTGTGATTGTTGGACGGTGTGCCGATTACGCGCTTGAGGATTATCCGAATATGGTCAGTGTATTTATTAAGGCGCCATTATCTTCCAGAGTAACAAGAATCATGGAACGTAATAATGTCAGTGAAGATAAAGCGTTTGAAATGATTGCCAAGCGGGATAAGAAGAGAGCAAGCTACTATAATTATTATTCCAGCAAAAAATGGGGTGAGGCAAAGAGTTACGATTTATGCCTTGACAGCAGCAAAGTAGGTATCGAAGGCGCCATTAAAGTTATCAGAGCCTACATCGATACAAGAAAGAAATAACTGAAACGGAGTATGATTCATTATGTATTATCAGACCTTATACCAATCAAAAAGGAACCGGTTCAAACAATGGATTGGAGAGACCAACTTATTTCCATATGCCGCCATTCTTTTATTTGTATTCCTCGTTTCCGGTTGGATAGTTTTACTGTGTCTGTAATGCCAGGTATTTCATTTATATTATAAAATCTAATTACAAAATAAAAGCATACAGTTTGTTTTACCATAAAAACAAACTGTATGCTTTTATTTTTCCCTTAATTTAACGGCATTACGGGCTCTGCGCTTGGTTTCATCCAGCATGTCAGCGTAATGCTTCTTCGTCGTATTTACATCTTTATGTCCCAAAACGTCTGCAACAAGATAAATATCACCTGTTTCCTGATACAAGTTTGTTCCGTATGTACTGCGAAGTTTATGCGGTGTTATTTTCTTCATGGTAGTAACAGTACTGGCATATTTTTTTACTAATTTTTCTACACTGCGGACAGACAACCGTTTATTCTGATACGACAGAAACAAGGCGTTTTCGTGCCCCGGAAGCGCCAGAATACCTTTACGTTCCTCTAAATAGGATAGCAGCGCGTCCCGCACCTCGTCTCCAAAATATACAATGTCCTCATAACCACCTTTACGGATTACCTTAATGCATTCATTATCAAAATCCACATCCGTCAAATCCAGACCAACACATTCCGATACACGGATTCCCGTGCCAAGCAGCAGTGTGAGAAGCGCTAAATCACGCGCTTTTAATTTTTCATGAGAAATTAACTGATGCTTGGTCAATTTTTCACCGGATTCCACATTGTCCAGTAGTTGAGCAACTTCGTTAATTTCTAATCGAACAATGGCTTTTTCATGAATTTTGGGCGTATCAACTTGTTCCGCCGGGTTTACATTAATAATTTTATGTTTATGAAAATATCCATAAAAACTCCGCAGAGCCGATAATTTTCGTTTGATAGCAAGTTCATTATTGGAATAGGATTTTCCGTCTTTTTCATAATAACGCATATTAATTAAATATTCCTCAATATCAAATGGCGTAATATGCTCAAGAATATCCAGTTTAAAATCTCGAATGGAAGTATTCCCATAAGACGGATTATTTTCTTTAATGTACGTAAAAAATGTTTTTAAATCAGTTGCGTAAGATAACTTTGTTCTGGATTCCGTAGTAAATTCAACACTGCGAAAATAATCAGCAGCAAAAGGCGGTAATTCCTTTAAAAGTTCGCGCAATTTTAAAATATTCTTTTGTGTCTGTTGTTCATGGTATGTTTTATTTTCGCTCATAATATATTCCTTTAAATAGATAATAATGATTTGTATATAGAAAGAGCAGGGTTATAAAGAGGGATATATCGGTTCGCTAAACCCGAGTTTTACGAATAGTTATGACGCTAATTTATAAACTTCCTTTTAATCCTCAAAATACCCGCTTATCTTAATAAAATCTGGAAACAATACCTTTAGGAGGTGATTTTATGGTAACATGGCGCGTGCAGATTACTGATAAAAAACAACCAAAGCACGTAATAAAAGACTATCTGGTACAATATGACGAATCCTATACAGCCAAAGACATTGAGGAAGAGGCAAAAAACAATTATTGCTTGCAAACTCATTCAAAAGACCATACTGTAGAAATAATCGTGACCAAAGCATAAAAAACATCCCGGACAACCGTTTCGGGATGATCTTCTTTATCCGCGTACAAGCTGTCCTTTATATAGTTTTTTACAAATCATATTAATACCAAATGTCTTTTGCAGTATTTTAACTTTCTGCAATTCATTTTCCGTAACAATAGAAATACAAAGCCCTTTCTCATTATTACGTCCACAGCGTCCGCAGCGATGAAGATAATCTTTTGTATCGTCAGGCAGGGAGATATTAATTACCACGTCCACATGGTCAATATGCAGTCCTCTCGAAGCCACATCCGTTGCCATCAAATAATTTGCTTTTCCTGCCTGAAAGCGTTCGATTGCATTCTTTCGCTGCATTTTATCTCCATTCCCCGTCAAAAGTTCAATTTTATAATGATGATAATTTAATTTATCAAAGGCCTCCTGTGTCTCGTACTGTTTTGAGAAAAATATCATACACTTATCAGCCTTCACTGCACTACAAACACTGCGTAGTGTCTCTATCTTCTCCTTTCTAGACGTTATCACATACATATGCTGAATTGTATCAGGAATTGATTCTTTATCTTCATATTGAAGAACAGACGCATCTACCGCTATCTCACGTGCCTTCTCCAGCGCTTTTTTATTCATGCTTGCAGAAAACATTAAAATCTGAATATTTTTATAGAGACATTTACGAACATCCAACATTGGCTGCAGAGTATTCTTGTCCACCATCTTATCGGCTTCATCTATCACAAGTGTATTAACAGTATGCGCCATTATTTTCTTTCGCTTTATTAACTCAAATATTCTCTGAGATGTCCCGACAATAATGTGTGGTTTGCATTTCAGAAGTTCAATCTGCCGGTTAATATTGCCGCTTCCGATAATAGAAACAACACGGATATCTTTTCTGGAGTTAGATGCCAATAATTGAACCTGTTTAAAAACCTGCATGGATAATTCATATGTAGGAACAAGAATAATTGTATAAAGCCGTTTCTCTTCTACGTCAATCTGTTCCATTAACGGTATCAGATATGCAAGCGTCTTACCCGAACCGGTTTGCGAGCGCGCGATTACGTTCTTTTGTTGTTTTATAAGAGGATACGCATCCGCCTGCACCACCGTAGGCTCCTCTATTCCCTGTATCAAAAGCCCATCGGCAATCTGTGAATCTTCAATCAATTCATTAAATTTCATTTCCTTCTCCTAATCAAAATCATTTATGATAATTTTATCAAAATATGATATAATTATCAATGTAAAAACGCTCTGATGTTTGTGCTAATTTATTTTAGAAACGCAAACGTAAGCCGCCAAAATCAAAGGAGGAACTATGAAATTACAGCAGCTTCTCAGTCTGACACGAAAGGCCGTTTATCAGTATCATTTAATTGAAGAAGGCGATAAAATTGCAGTGGGAATATCCGGAGGAAAAGACAGTCTTGCACTGCTCTGCGCTTTGTCAAATCTAAGGAGATTTTATCCGGTCAAATTTGAACTTACGGCAATTACCGTCCATCTTGGCATTGACGGAATGGATTTTACAAATATAACGTCTTTATGTGAAAAATTAGATGTTCCATACGTTATCGTAAATACTCAAATCAATGAAATTGTATTTAATGCCAGAAAAGAAGCCAATCCCTGTTCACTCTGTGCAAAATTAAGAAAAGGTTCACTCAATGAAAGGGCTCTGGAACTAGGATGTAATAAAATAGCCTATGCACATCATAAAGATGACGTCGTGGAAACATTTCTGATGTCATTGATTTTTGAAGGAAGATTTCATACGTTCTCGCCAAAGACATATCTGAGCAACACAGGATTAACGTTAATACGTCCTCTGGTATACATTGACGAATCACGAATCATTGGATTTCAAAATAAATATCAGCTTCCTGTTGTCAAAAATCTGTGTCCGGCAGATGGATTTACCAGACGGGAAGAAATGAAACAGCTCGTAAGAGAAATGAATAAACGCTATCCGGATTATAAAGAGCGCGTATTTACTGCCATTACACAGGGCGGTCTTCCTGACTGGGAACAGCGTACTGTATAAACAGTTCTGCCATCAACATATACCGGCAGAATTAATACGGGATTATTGAAAGTGGAGGAAAACAGATACTCAATAAACTTCTATCACTTATAGTTCGTTGAAGCATACATAATTGTCAGATATTGACCGCTTGTTATTGCATCCGACGATAAATGGTTCAATGTTTTAATCTCCTGAATATAATCATTAACGCTCATGTCCATGTCAAAGCAATATTCACATGCAATCGACCATAAAGAATCTCCCGGCTTAATCTCGATTGACGTATAATATCTGTAAATTTGTTCTTCTTTCTTATTTTTAGCAAGAACTACCGATGAAGCAGACAAACAAACCGTCATCATAATCAATACCCCCGTTATACCCACAATTATTCTTTTTTCTTTACAATGAAACCAAGACTTGCTCCAGAACCCTATGGCGTTATCTTGTGTCTTGTCTGCTTTTCCACTTTCTACTGCTCTCATATGGCATGCCCTCCGAATCATGATAGCGAACATTTATTCCAAACATTTGTTTGATTACAGTATAATACACAAACAAACGTTTGTCAACAAGAACCGAACAAATTTTCCGAATATTTGTTTGCATATTTGATAAAAGTATGCTATTATGTAAATATTAATAAAGAAAGGGGTATCATTTATGGGATACGGACGAATCACTCCGAAGCAGACAGAGATTCTTGAATACATTAAACAACAGATTCTCACAAAGGGGTATCCGCCTGCAGTGCGCGATATCTGTGAGGCGGTTCATTTAAAATCGACATCCTCCGTTCATTCTCACCTTGAGACACTCGAAAAGAACGGATACATCCGCCGTGACCCAAGCAAACCCAGAGCCATTGAGATTATTGACGACAGCTTTAACCTGACGCGGCGTGAACTTGTCAATGTGCCTGTTGTCGGCCAGGTTGCAGCCGGTAATCCGATTCTTGCGGTTGAGAATATTACGAGTTACTTCCCTATTCCGGCAGAATTTCTTCCGAACGAAGAAACCTTCATGCTGATGGTTAAAGGCGACAGTATGGTAAATATGGGGATTTATGAGGGTGACCAGATTATTGTTAAGAAGCAAAGCACTGCCAACAACAATGACGTCGTTGTTGCGTTAGTAGATGACTCTGCCACGGTTAAGCGTTACTTTAAAGAAGACGGCCATTACCGTCTCCAGCCGGAGAATGACTTTATGGAACCGATTATTGTAGATCATGTCGAGATTTTAGGCAAAGTAATCGGATTAATCCGGCTGAATATTTTTTAGACAGAACAAGCATTTTGAGGAAGTTTCAATGTCATATCGCTGACACAAAAGACCGGGCAGGGTATCGTTACCCTGCCCGTATTGATTTCGTATTATATTTTTCTAAAACGCCTTATGATTGTGTAACTCACAAGTAAAATAATCAGTTCCACAGTCAAAAAGAACATAGTCTGGTTGACTGCCGTCAAAAACCTGTTAACATTCTCAAGCCGTCTTAAAAGATTCATATACGATAACGAAAGAATTACACCGGTTACGGATATTGCCGCGCAATACGTATTATCCGTATTTTTAAGACGGCCATTAATGATACTGTAAATCAATATTACCAGTTCACACACCATCAAAACCAGCAGAATGTTTCTGATAAACGGACCGATATGCTCCCCTTTTATACCAAACGGCAGCGTTTCTTCCGTCACCCATATAAATGCTGTCCGCATCAGAAGAAATTCACAAAAGAGCATAACACAGCTTATGGCACAGAGACAGGCCTTTTTCTTTGTAAACGCTCTCTCGCTCCCCGCAGTTAAAAATGCTGCAATAATCAGAATCGGCAAAACCATCGGAAACAGTGTATCAGACAACGGATATATATCCCTGCAGATAAAATAAACAACGGGCAGCAACAACATAAACAGCAGCAGATAACTTCCAAGTGATACCATATTATAGCGACTGCGTATTTTCTTCATATGGTCAATCTGCAGCGTTTCATTCCCTGCCATATTCACCTGCGTATTTTTCATTGCGTCAAGTGTCCTCCGGCATTCTTCACAGACGCTGATATGCCCCTCTACCAGTTTTTTTGTGTCGTAGGAACAGATATCATCTATGTAAGACGGCAGTAAATCACAAATCACATTACATGGAATCTTCATTTTCATTCCTCCTTCTTAACAGTATTGTTTTGGCACGATAAAACGTTACACGCGCCCAGTTCTCGCTCTTTCCCATCATTTCACCGATTTCTCTGTAGGAAAGCTGCTGTGATGCCCTTAACATCACAACCTCACGCATCGGCAAAGGAAGTTTCTTTATCTGCTCTAACACATCCATAAGCTCACATCGGTCCAGCACCTGCGCTTCCACATTGTCAGAAGTATTCTGTTGGGACTCCACATACTCTGTCGGAACTTCTCTTTTGCATTTTCGAAGGTGCTGCCAGTAAATGTGTTTCGCAATCGAACACAGCCATACGGAAACTTTACAGCTGTAATCATACGTTTCCACACAGTTCATGGCACGTAAAAATGTTTCCTGTGTAATTTCCTCCGCCAACTCATGGTTTTTGCACTGCCTGAAAATATAAAAATAAACAATCTTTGCGTTTTCACGATACAGCTCTTCCACCGTCCGCCTCCTTTCTGTCCGTTTTGAATCCTGCACCTATATATCCGTTTCAAAAACAATTCGTTACACCAACAATGAAACTTTTCCCGTAAAAGAAAACAGAGGATATCCCAAAACTGCCGCCGGCAGCTATACGGAACATCCTCCGAAACATTGTCTTTAAAATTATTTTACATTATTTTTCAGTATCATATGTAGGATTCCTCTGAGCGCCGCAAAAAACAATGCAGCCACCGGCCAGATAATCCACGAAGCATCCCAATTATCGTGATACAGACTAATCAGAAGAAAAATACCCGTAATGAAAGTCCAGTAAGCTGCCGAAAAATATTTTGTCCGTCTTTGGAACTGTTTTTCTTCAGGCGTATAATCACCCTCCTGCAGCAATTTCTGATAACCGCCTTGAATAATGCAGACATTTACTATCTGATTGACACCAAACCCCACCAGCAGTAACAAAAATGCCACACCGCACGTTGCCCACTTTTCCAGTTCCATCGCCCCGATTAAAATCAACGGGATAGCGCTTAATATGCAAAATGTAACGCCAATAGAAAGACTTTTTGTAAAAGTCGGCATAAACGCTTCCTTTCCTTTATGCACAATGCCTTCCACGCCGTATTCCGTCACAAAACATTCATTTTCCAAATAGTCGTATTTCCCATAAGAAACGGAATTTATAATCACAATCGCAACACCGGCAGCAACCAGAACAAGAAGTACCATGATACCGATGCCCGCGGCAAAATTTTCATTCATCATGCCTGCTTCTGATAATCCGGCAAGAAAAATCAGACAAATCGGTGAAAAAATAAACAACATCACCGCAAAGGAAATCTTTTGCGCGAAAACCCCTGTCTGTTCCAAAAAACGGTTTGCTTCCTCAACAGTAACCTTTCTTCCCTCAAAATCATCAAACGCCTTTGATTCCGACGGCGTTTCCTCGCCCAGCTCATCCTTTAACAGATAATCTGTACTGACGGAAAATAAATTGCTGAGCGCAATAATCTTATCCATATCAGGAATCGATGCGCCGCTCTCCCATTTTGATACAGACTGTCTGGAAATACCAAGCTGACCGGCAAGCTCTTCCTGCGACCAGTTATTCTTCTTTCGAAGTTCCGTAACCTTTTCACCTAAAATCATACTTATCCAACCTCTTTCTTTTATAGAATATTCTTTGACGTCGTCGGGATAACTATATCATTTTTTGCGGTTGCGTTCCACCAAGTCCGCTTGGAAATTCACAAAAACCTGTAAACTGCCGGTTGCTAACAAGTTATAGAATACGCAGTATTCATAACATATCAGTTATAGAATACGCAGTATTCATAACATACAAGTTATAGAATACGCAATACTAGATTTCTGACGGGTCAATGAGCGTTCCGTCCCTCCAGATGCGTTCCAAATCATAAAACAGTCTGTCTTCCTGTGAAAAAACATGCACAATAATATCATTAAAATCCATCAGAATCCACGACGCCGTATTGTAACCTTCCACCTGCTTTGCCTGAATACCTGCCTTAAACAGCTCTTCCTGAACATTATCCACAAGCGTCTGTACCTGATTCGTATTCGTGCCGTTTGCAATAATAAAATAATCCGCAATTACCGAAACGTTACTGATATCAATAATACGGATATCTTCCCCCTTTTTCTCATCCAATGCCTTCACGGCAATTCTTGCCATTTCTCTCGAATCCATCGGGTTTTCCCTCCTGTTTCTCTTTATTCTTCATAAAACTTTCTGTAATATTCATAACTTTTTTCCGTCATCTTGTCCATCGGCTTCCCTGTTCTTTTTAAATAATTCAGAGTATCCTTTAAAATCATATAAACGGCATCTTCCAGCTCATGAAACGCCGTCATACGGATTTTCTTTAACCGATGGGCTTTGGTCCTGCCCGGCTCGATATAATCTGCCACAAACAAAATCATTTCTAAATCGTTCATTTTGGGCTTTCCCGTTGTGTGACAACAAATCGCATTTAAAATGTTCCTCTTCGTCACGCCGAACTGATGCTCTGCTTCATACGCCCCTAACTTTGCATGAAGCAGATACGGGCTTTTCCGCTCAATATTTGAAATCTCAATACCATACATTTCACAGCGTGCAATCTTTTCCTCGTCCGGAATACATTTCGCGCAGTCATGCAGAAGACCTGCAATATACGCGTCCTCCAGTTCCAATCCTCTGCTCATGGCAAGACAGACGCAGGTATTCGCCACGCCCAGCGTATGTTCGTACCGCTGCGGCGTCAGCAATGTTTTTAACTTCTCTTTTATCTCACAATCTATCTGATAATCAATCTAAACGTCCTCATGTTCATAAAGTTTGTGCTCCAAAATATATCTCACAACATTTTTGTCTAAAAAACGCGGATTTACGTCATCTTGCGCATTGAGAACATTATCGCCAAGCGCTTCACGAATCTGTGTGGAACTGATATGCATCATCGGCGTATCAAGCGGCCGGATATCTCCGTGAAATTTCTTGGCAATTTTTTTGATTTCATCAAAAAACTTTTCTTCTGCAATATCATCACGGTTTGCCGCCAGTACGACGCACTGCTCAAAAATTTCGTCCGCCTTTTTCCATTTCTCCATCTGAAACAAAGAATCAGCGCCCAGAATAAAAAAATAGTCTTCACCGGGATTTCTCTTATGCAGTTCCCTAAGCGTTTCACTGGTATAAGAATACCCCTCCCGCATAATCTCGATATCGCACGCCTCAAAATACGCGTAATCCTTAATGGCAAGTTCCACCATTTTCATGCGGTGCTCTCCCGCCGCCACATACTGATCCTGCTTGTGAGGCGGCTCGCCTGATGGAATAAAAAGCACTTTATCCAGGGCAAACTGCTCATACGCTGCTTTCGCGAGCCGAACATGCCCTAAATGAATGGGATTAAACGTTCCGCCCATAATACCGACTTTCATCATCATAAGCCTCCGGTTATTCTGCTTTCTTTTTGCTCTCTTTTGGAAGTTCAATCTTACGTTTTTTCTCGTCCTTCGCCGGTTTATATAAAACAATCTTCTTTCCGATTACCTGAACGACTTCGGAATGCGTCCGCTCCGCCACCGTGCGCGCCAAATCATCCGGCTTGTCCATACAGTTCTTTAAAACACTGATTTTAATCAGCTCCCGCTTTTCAAGCGCCTCGGCAATCGCCTGCGTATTTTCCGGCGTCAGACCTGTTTTTCCAAACTGGAAAATCGGCTCTAAATTCATCGCCAGTCCCTTTAAATAAGAACGCTGTTTACTGGTCATACTGCTCTCCTTTACTTATAGTACTCAAATTCCAGATAATCCATACGGACTGTATCGCCTTCCTCTATTCCCAGTTCTTCCAGTTTGTCAATAATTCCCGACTCCTTTAAGAACTTCTGGAAGAAATTGAATCCCTTTTCTGATTCCAGATTCGTATAACCAAGCATACGCTCCACTCTCGGGCCGCTGATTTCAAACGCCCCGTCCAGAGCGCGCTCTACTGTATACGGCTCCTGCGGATTATCCATATATTCATCCGGGAAAAATTCCCGTTCAAAAATAACCGGTTTTAATTCAACCGTCTGTAAAAGTTCATATACATGATACAAAAGCTCATCTATTCCCTGTCCGCTCACCGCGGAAACAGAAAAAACCTTAATTCCCTGCGGTTCAAATTCCTTTTTTAACGCTTCAACGGGATGATTACCGCTTCCGTCGTCAAAAAACGCATCCATCTTGTTTGCGGCAATTACCTGCGGTCTTGCCAAAAGCTCTGCATTATACGCCGCAAGTTCGGCGTTGATTTTTTTAATATCATCAACCGGACTGCGTCCTTCGGTTGATGCGGCGTCTACCACATGAATCAGCACTCTCGTCCGTTCAATGTGCCGTAAAAACGCATGTCCAAGTCCTATGCCTTCTGAAGCGCCTTCAATCAGCCCGGGGATGTCCGCCATCACAAATCCTTTGCCGCCGTCTAAATCAACCACGCCAAGATTTGGATGAAGCGTCGTAAAATGATAATTGGCAATCTTCGGTCTCGCATTTGACACTCTCGATAACAGCGTCGACTTGCCGACGTTTGGAAAACCAACCAGTCCGACGTCCGCGATAACCTTTAACTCCAGCCTTACCCACAGTTCCTTGGACTCCTGTCCCGGCTGGGCATATTTTGGCGCCTGCATGGTTGCGGTGGCATAATTCATATTGCCTTTGCCGCCTCTGCCGCCTTTCAAAATAATCTCTCTATGATGTTCACCTGACATATCGGCGATTACTTTCCCTGTCTCATCGTCTTTAATGACCGTCCCTTCCGGAACCTTAATCACTAAATCCTGTCCGTTTTTGCCGTGGCAACGTTTCTTTCCACCTTCTTCGCCTGCCTGCGCCACATATTTTCTCACATGCCTGAAATCCGTGAGCGTATTCAGCCCCTTATCGACCTCAAAAATAATGTCTCCGCCTTTACCGCCGTCTCCGCCGTCAGGACCGCCGTCGGGCACATACAATTCTCTTCGGAAACTGACATGTCCGTCTCCGCCCTTGCCGGATTTAATAAAAATCTTTGCATTGTCAGCAAACATATTCTCACCTCAACTCATTGAAAAAGGCTCCAAACCATAAGATTTGGAGCCCGGTAACTACTCTTGTACAGGATAAACAGAAACCTGCTTTCTGTCTCTGCCCTTTCTTTCAAACTTAACGACACCATTTACCTTGGCAAATAATGTATCATCACCACCGCGTCCAACATTGTTGCCCGGGTGAATCTTTGTTCCGCGCTGTCTGTAAAGAATATTTCCAGCTAATACATACTGACCATCAGCTCTCTTAGCACCTAATCTCTTAGATTCTGAATCTCTGCCGTTCTTGGTAGAACCGACACCTTTTTTGTGAGCAAAAAACTGAAGATTCAATTCAAACATGGTTTACACCTCCTTGGAAATTACTCGTAAATATCGTGAATTGCCTTTTGCAACGCCCTCAATACCGATACGGAACGCCTCCAGCAAAACACCTGCTCTCTCACTAGGTTTTTCCTCTGTAATAAGTAACTCAACGACTGCCCGTTTTCCATCTTCTTCACCTGAAAACGCGTCCTGCGTTAAATCTTTTATTGCATTTATAGTCGTAAAAACTAATACGGAAACAGCCGCGCAGACAATATCCTTTCCTGATTTGTCATAGCCTGCATGTCCCTCGGATTGAAAACCTACCAATTCGTCATTCTTACAATAGAATGTAACCGTTATCATAACCGTTACCTGTTAAGCATTAATTTTTTCAATCTTAACTTCCGTGAATAACTGTCTGTGACCGTTCTTCTTGTGGTAACCGGTTTTTCTCTTATACTTGTAGACAATAACCTTCTTACCCTTGCCTTCTTTTACAACAGAAGCCGTAACGGTAGCGCCTTCTACGGTCGGATTACCGATAACTGCTGCGCCGTTGTTGACGAACAGAACCTGGTCAAATGTTACAGTTTCACCGGCTGCGACACCGAGCTTCTCTACTCTGATGACGTCGCCTTCCTTTACTGTGTACTGCTTACCACCTGTTGCTATCACTGCGTACATATGGAAACCTCCTATTATCAATACTCGCCAGCTTTGGTGATGCCAAAAGCATACTTAAACCTCGCTGTGCGGCACACTAGAATATAATACCACTCTCTATATGCAATGTCAATAAAATTTTCCTGAAACTAACAATTTTTTACCTGTTCATGCAGCGGCTTCTTAATTTTCTTCCTTGTAATCTCCACCAGCCCCAGTTTCGTCATATCAACCACCGCGGTACGCACTTTATCTTTAGCGGCAATTCCATGCAGCGCTGCCATCAGCTTTTCCTTGGATTCGGTCTTTTTCATATCTATAAAATCGACAAGAATTATCCCCGAATAATTTCTTAAACGTAACTGTCTGCCGATTTCTTGTGCCGCTTCCAGATTCACCTTTAAAAAACCTTCTTCCTTATTCTTATTACTGATAAACTTTCCCGTATTCACATCAATGACCGTCAGTGCTTCCATAGGCTGAATTACAAGATACGCACCCGACTTCAGCCATACGCGTTCTTTCAGAGCGTCCCGAATCTGGCTCTCCACGTTATATAGCTTGGAAAGCGGAAACAAATGGTCCGTATACAGCTTTAACTTCTCGAGTACCGCTTTGTCGCCAAGCGCCTCTATCGTATTATAAACAACAGGAATATCCGTTACAACCGCTTCCAGCTCATCCATTCGCGCGTCAATTACTTTGTTCAGATACTCCGGCTTATTGCCGTACAGCTTGGTAAATGCTTTCTTTGTCGGCGCTATGCGCAGAACCGTCTCATATTCCTCAATCAGCCTGCCAGCCTCTCGGAGCAGTTCTTCTTCAAAAAACTGCTCCCCGTCGAACAACGTCTCACAGTTTGTCCGCGCAATCAGACCGTACTCTTCACCCAAAAACGGTTTCAGCGCTTTCTTTAACGCCTTTTTTAACTTCACATTGGTAATCTTCGCAGAAATATGAATTCCCTTCAGATTGCGTTTTAATGCCGCGTATTTTCCGGAAAATTCAATACCTGAGGATAGCATGGCAGGTTTTGTCTTCAGCGCGTCCCGTTCCGCCTGTACCAAAAGCAGGTCTCCCTGACAGACCGTGTCGGTATTCTTGCGGTTTAAAAAAATATGGTTTGCATTGTCTTCAAGAGAATAATATCCCTTCATCCCCTTTTCAAATTCCACAAAAGCGGCGTTAATATTTTTAACGACGCTCTCTAC
>CAJTZH010000064.1 GCA_910584325.1 uncultured Lachnospiraceae bacterium
ATTCTTACCACCGGTATTCCATAACCGTTCCATATCGTATTTTTCATCAATAGCCGAGCATAACGCCTGCCAGACTTCATACAAGGATTGTCCGAGCAATTCAGTCATAACTGATTGAGATGGTATATTTTCAAGCATGATATCTCCTCCATAAATTTCGATTGCAGACTTTCTATCTCCTTTTTCCATAAGGACAGACTTCTATTTTCAAATAATTTTCCCTTGAGAACTTTTCATTATCTAAAACACATAATTTATTCGCTGTCGTTGCAACGCCATAATTACAATTTCTGCAGTTCCATGATAATGACAGTCCTTCAATACGCAAATCCATCATCGCGCCGCACTTCGGACAGCCGCTAAGCGTTTGAATATTCCATAATCCACACTCGTCACATCTATCTGTCATTTTTATTTTCTCCAACAAACACAAACCTGTTCTGCCTACGAATACAAAACAGCCTCTTTCCCTGAAAGGACCCCTAAATCCTTACGGCAGATGAATGCCGTTCTCTTCCACTGCTTCCTCCATCCCCTCCAAAATCCATCGTTTCACAAACGCTTCAAAAGTGGATTCTTCTATTCCATCTGCATGGTCGCCCAAATAAAATTTTCCGTTATTATCCGCCAGTATCAGTGAACCGTCGCCAATATACGAACCGATTGCGTAGTATCCTTTAAACTCATCGGGAAAGTCTAACCGTGTTACCTGCTCCAGCGGATATATCTCCGACCCATGCATTCTGAAACCGTTTGCCAGAAGGAGAAATTCTTTATACCCCTGCGGAAGGAACGCATGGTTTTCTTTTTCCCAGTTTTTTACTGACTCTTCGCTGATTCCTTTTGGAAACTTAAAATTGTCAATATCATTTTTCTCCAATATATCCGCAATAATGACAATCTTATCAAACAATTCTTTTACACGATACATAATACCTCTCCATCAACTTTCCCGTTTATATTTTCTTCCAAAATATCGGTTCACTGTCTTTTTGTATTCGATATACTCATTCCCAAAAGCCGTAGTAAGGAAATCTTCTTCCACATTGACAATCTGCAGATGAAGCATCAACACCGCAAAAACTGATACAAAAAACAATGTCTGGCAAAAGAACATCATCAAAATCCCTATGTAAACTAAATCAAATCCCAGAAAAGCCGGATTACGGCTTAATTGATAAATTCCGTCCGTAACAAGTTCTGTTTTATCCGTTTCAGAAACGCCCGCGCGCCAGCTGTCTTTCATCGTCAGCACGGAAATCACAAATATAACGTCTCCCAAAACAGCTATCGCAATGCCTGCATACCTTACCCATATCGGAAACATCGAACGATTCATAAAAATGCTGTACACTTCGACTATCGGCGCCAATATTGTCGCGGCTTTCATCGTCAGTTCAATGATTTTTACAAAACCGGCTTTCCCTTTTCCAATTTGGTTCGTCTGTATTCCTTTCTTCTTCTGAATCAGCATTTTGCCAAAGTAACATCCGTAAAATATAAGCAAAATGAGCACTGCCGCTATCTGAAAAAACATGTTTTCACTCCCCGCTTATTTAATAGATTTCCTATCAAGTCAAAAACTGCCGTACAATAACGCTCATTATCATACGACAGTCTTTTTCTCTTTATTCTTCTTCGCTTACGATTTTAACCTTGCCTTCAAAAACTTCCTCCACGGCGGTAGAAAGAGGCTTTCCGTTAGAAGCCGCCGCCATAGGTTCGTCGCCGTCGATTATCTGCCTTGCTCTCTTTGCCGTAGCAAGCACAATGGAATATCTGCTCTGTACAATCGGCTGTTCACCCGGTTCCACATCTTCGTTCACAACTTTCATAATCTCCGTATAAGATGGATGTATCATGTTCATTCTCCTTCCGCAAAGCTCTTAAGCTCATCCTTTATATTATTAATCAAAGTGAGATTTTTCGCAACCCTTTTTTGCTCTGATTTGATAATTTCGTTGATATCTTCCACACAATCTTCTAAATTATCGTTGACGACAATATAATCGTATGCCTCCACGCCCTCTGCTTCCTCGGCTGCACGCTTTAATCTTGCTTCAATAACGTCAAGATTCTCCGTTCCCCTTCCAATAAGTCTTTCCCGCAAAACGGCGGCGCTTGGCGGAACGACAAACAGCAATACCGCGTCGGGAAATTTTTGTTTAATCTTTAACGCTCCCTGAATTTCGATTTCAAGAATAACGTTTTTACCTGCCGCAAGCTGTTCTTCCACATACGCCTTAGGGGTTCCGTAATAATTCGCAACATACTGCGCATACTCCACCAGTTCGTCGTTTGCAATCATCTCCTCAAACATCTGCACCGTTTTAAAAAAATACTCTCTTCCGTCCTGTTCACCCTCCCGCGGCGCACGGGTCGTCGCCGATACGGACAGCGCGTATGTATTATACTTTTCAAGAAGCCGTTTCATAGCCGTCCCTTTTCCCGCTCCCGAAAATCCCGAAACAACCACCAGTAATCCCTGTTTATTCATTCTCTTCACCCGAATCCTTATTGTAAAATCTGTTTGAAATCGTCTCCGGCATCAATGCGGACAAAATTAACATTCCGCCATCCGTAACAATAACGCCTTTCGTTTTTCTGCCTTTCGTCGCGTCGATAACCGTTCCCGTATCTTTGGCATTTTGTATCATTCTCCTTGACGGCGCCGAATCCGGGCTGATTATCGCCACAATTTTACTTGAATTAACTACATTTCCAAAACCGATATTAATTAACTTTGTCAAAATAAACCTCTCCGTTATGATTACTCCGTAATCTATAACTTTTCTACTCAATATTCTGAATCTGTTCTCTTACTTTCTCTATTTCTGTCTTCAAATCAATCGCCATCTGGGAAATCTCCAGATTATTTGCCTTGGAAAGCGTTGTGTTCGCTTCACGGTTCATTTCCTGGGCAATGAAATCAAGTTTTCTGCCAATTCCCTCTTCACCGCCCGTAAGAAGCGTATCCTTCATGGACTGTATATGGCTCTTTAAGCGGACCATTTCCTCATCTACACAAATCTTATCGGCATAGATAACGACTTCCGTTGCGATTCTTCCCTCATCTATCGTGACATCGCCGAGAACCTCTTTTACTTTTTCCAGCAGTTTGTTGCGGTAGTCCCTTAAAATATCGTCGCTGTGGGAAGTAATGTACTCCGTCATCGCAGACATTCCGTCAAGTTTTTCCAGCAAATCATTCTTTAAACGTTCCCCTTCGGCTTTTCTTGCCGCCGCAATCTGTCCGCACGCTTTCGCAAACGCCTCTTGCGTTACGCGAAACAGCTCGTCTTCCTCCGGCTCTAATTCTTCTGTCATCAATACCTCCGGATATCTCGAAAGCGTTGATACGCGGATGTCGTCTTCCAATTCGAACTGCTGTGACATTTCCCTCAGCACGGAGAGGTATTTTGTCGCAATATCCGCATTATACCGGATATTCACATCTGTTCCCGATATATTTTCGATACTGATATAAATATCGACTTTTCCCCTATTGACATACTCCTTGAGGACCGCCTTTAAATTTGCCTCATACGCATTTAATTTTCTTGGCATTTTCAGGGATATGTCTATATACCTGTGATTGACGGACTTCATCTCCACCGTCACCTTGTAATTTGGTCCCTGCGCCTCACCGCGCCCAAATCCGGTCATACTGTTAATCATTTTTTCTCCATCTCTTTCGGGTTAATCCCATATATTCTGTTCAGGTCCTGCTGCCGTGACAGGTAAAGTAAATCAACTGCTTGTGTTCACCCAGCGTTTTCAAAAACCGCATCGCATTATCCAGACGAATTTCATCAAGATTGACAAACGGATCGTCCAGAATGATACACGGCTGTTCCCCCTCAAACATAGCAGATACCAGTGCAAACCGCGTACACAATGACAGCATATCGCGGTATCCCGTACTGTAACAATCCAGACTATGTTTTTCACCGTAATCCTCCACCGTAACATTCAAATCAATGTCAACGCTGACATTGTCAACCTGTCTTCCGTTTAGAAGATTCACATAACTCTTGAACGAATCTTTCATCTTCTGGATATATTTCGTCTTAAAACGGTCGTTCGCCGTCGTCAGATACTCTCTTGTCATGGATAGAATTTCATACTGCCTGATACAGTCCTTTAATTCCAGTTCCAGACACCCCCTGCTCTGAAGCAGGTCATTCTCGTCATCATCGTCGTTTGTCAGCGCATCCAT
Organism: uncultured Lachnospiraceae bacterium; assembly: GCA_910584325.1. GTDB lineage: Bacteria > Bacillota > Clostridia > Lachnospirales > Lachnospiraceae > MGBC120314. The sequence continues at coordinate 4,220 of CAJTZH010000064.1, forward strand.
TCTTCTTGCAATGCTGTTCTTTTCTTCCATAACACTCATCAACGCGTTGTTCAGGCTTGTCTCTTTTTTTTGCAGTTCGCTAAGAGACAGCTTTGGCACTTGTACTGTCCTGATTTTATCTATCTCATTGGTATTTTCAAAATTCTCCAGCTCTCTTTTTGCCGCAATCATCATCTCCGTCAGTTTCTTGTACTCTTTGCCCTTCACATCAATCTCCGTAAGAGATTTCAGAATATTATCCGGCTGTTCCACCTGGAAATCCTTCACAAAATTATCAAGCGACTTTTTCACCTGTTCTTTTTCAAGATTGTATTCCCTGACAGTAATTCTTGCGCAGTCAATTTCTTCGTCAATTTCCTGCACCTGGACGCGGTATTCTCTTCCTGCCTTCGTCCCCCCCAAAATCCATGTAATAATTCCAAGCAGGAACAAAATCGCGCCAACAGCGGCACATAGAACGGCAATCAGAATATCCAAATCGGTGAGCGCCCAAAGCACAACTCCGCACCCTATCGCAACAATACCAAACAACAGTAAAATGAAACTGCCCACCGGTGTTTTCCTGTGCGAAGTAAACTGCGTCTCCAGATTATGCCTGCGGTATTCCAGTTCCTTTAAATTTTCACTCTCATCGCGGTATTTCTCCTCAAGACGCGCAAGATTATCATACTCCTCCTTCTTTTCAGAGAGTCTGTCAAACTGTCCTTCTTTCTCAAAAAACAGTTTCGCCGCGTCCATCCTGCTCTTTGCCTCAAGGTGATTTTTCACCAGTAAATCATAATGCGATTTTTTCGCTTTCAGTCCCTCGTATTCACCGGACTTTTTAATGTCGTCCCGGACGGATTTTAATTCGTCAAATAGCGCGACTCTCTTATTTTCCAGCTCGTTTCTCTTGTTCTTGAGCGTCTCAAACGACTCCGTGCGGTTGCTAAACTGTGCCAAATCATGGTTTATCTCACTGATTCGGTTCTCCAGTTCGGCAATTCTGCCCCGTTCTCCCGTTTTTTTGAAATATTTGAGCCTGGCGTCTATACTGTCCAGCGCCTTCTGAAAATTTTCCACATCATTACCGTTATTTGACAAATTAGAAAGTTTTGCCGTCAGGCTGTCGTTCATTACAATATCTTTGCCTTCCTGCGGAAAAAAAGTGCTTCTTTCAAACGCAAACGCGTCAATGCCGAAAATCTCTTCTCCCGGACGTGTGCCGAAATCGTTGCTTACACGTCCTGTTGTTTCATCATACAGCGTATATTTGTCGGTTTTATCCTTCAAACCGAAAAAACGCTCGATACGATATATTCTGTCCTGTATGGCAAATACAAGATATCCTCCGTAATTTCCGCCCTGCCAAGGCAGATATCTCTTTCTTTCATTTTCCGTAACGGATTTCTTCGTGGTGTAATCCATTCCGTAAAACATCGCTTTGACAAACGCCGCAAACGTTGTCTTTCCCCACCCGTTTTCCTCAAGTATGATATTGAGTCCGTCTTCAAAGCTGTACCGGTATTCGTGCAGCTTACCAAAATTCTCTATGTAACAGTTTATTAATTTCATGAATCTAGTTCCTCCCCGGAAAGCGCCCTGATACCAGTTAAAATAACCTGCTCTTTCGTCTCTTCCTCAAGAAATGATGATAATACCAGTCGGATAAATTCCCCTTTCAGCGTTGGGTCATACTGGTACTCTTCAATATTGACGGCAAGTTTTGTCATGTCTTTCACCCTGCCGAAATAAAACCGTTCCAGAAGGCACTGTTCCAGATATCTGATATCCTTCTCGGCATCCATGGAAATTCTGCCGGTAAGAACTACCTTTACAAGAGAATCTTCCGAAATATCACTGACTGCCGACTCTATTTTCTTGAGCATTGATACCGTCGTCTCCAAATTGCTTACATCCACGGCACGCTGATACAGTGTGCGGCTTGCCATCGGAACAAACTGCATGGAAAGTTTTCCTGTATTAATCTCCAACAGTATAAATCCTTTTTCCCCGCACTCGTCAAATCCTCTTCCGTCAAGACAACCGCAATAAGCATATATTCCCCGCTCGTCAAGCGTTCCCTTCTTGTACGAATGAACATGTCCTAACGCAAGATAATCAATATATCTGCCCTTCAGCTCCCTAAGACGGATATCCTGCCCTTCCTGACCGTGAAGCAAAACGATATTTACTCTGTGCGAATCCAGAATTAAAGAATCATAAATAGAATCCTGATTATGTGAATTCAATTCGACGCCGGAAACAACCACGTCTTCAAACTCATATTTCGTCCATACGTCTCCGAAAAACAATAAATTATCCGGTTTGTCCGGCATATTGTCCATAAAATTTTCCGTATCATGGTTTCCCTTCAGATACAAAAAAGTAATGCCGGGATTCGAGCGTATTGCATCCAATACGGCATTGCGCACCTTCGCTGAAACTTTTGACGTATCAAACATATCTCCTGCTATCATCACGACCGATACCCAGTTCTTGCGCGCGTATTCCACCATCCTGAGAAATGTGGACAGGATCTCATTCTTTCGCTCCTTCGCTTTTTCCTTGGGTAAAACAGACTCCATCCTCGAATCCAGATGCAAATCGCCACAATGTATAATTTTCATTCTAATCTCCAGTTTTCTAATCGTAATATGGCATGTTTTCCGAAAATTTTATTTTTCAGGTGAAAGGCTCTGGCTGCCGAAAAGGCAGCACAGAGAAATTGCCGAAAAGCGCATCCGGAAAACACGTTTTCCGTGTGCGCTTTTATGCAATTTTCCTCCCCGCCTACAGCGGGGAGTCTTTCACCTGAAAAATAAAATTTTCGGAAATCCACGCATGATATAGTCTATTATACACCATAAAAAAACTCGTTTCAATCCGTATATTTCCAAATTAAAGCGAGTTTTTGCTTTTATATATCAATTCCGGGCACATTTTCCGTCTAACAGCAATTTCTTCAGTCTTACTTTTGTCGGCAGCAACAGCAGTGCAAGCAGAATCGCATAAAATATCGGCAGCATGGCAACTCCCATGCTTGGAAAAATATCCTCCATATTGGTCTGTACCTTTGTCAGCAAAATAAATCCTGTGGCAAAAGACAACGCACCGGACAGCAAAAGGGCTGACAGCGCGGTTTTTATCGCCGTCAGTGCCCGTTTTACGACATTTTCACATACGGTTACCCTCTTTGCGTAACCAATCCCAAATGCCCTGAAAAAATCAGGTATCATGCCGGAAATATACAAAACAAGAACCGTTACCGCAAGAATATAGACAAAGGATACCGGATCCAGATACCATGCAATATACCGGTATCCTTCGGTCAGTCCCAGCAGCGTAACGGCAAGAATGACAATCAAAAGCAAAAATCCGGTGAGAATCCCCGCCCTGCTTATATACACATCTTCGGGAATGGTTTCCCCGCAAAGTAATTCGTTGACACTGATTTTCAATACCTCGCACAATTCCACCATAACGGAATTATCAGGCGCACTCCTGCCGGTTTCCCACTTGCTTACTGTTTTATCCGACAGGTTCAGCCGCTCCGCAAGCTGCCTCTGCGTCAGCCCCTGTTTTTTTCTCATTCGTGCAATAAAACTCCCCGTTTTCGTATAATCCATCATATCTGCTACGATACCCTTTCCTGATTATTTTTCCATATCCCGCAGGCCGCCAAAAAGCCTACCGATAAAATTAAAAAAAGCGCTGCAGCCACCATCCGTATACTCGGATAAATCGGCAGCTTAATCAATCCTATCCGCTCTGCCAGAGGACGCATCCATAACGGAAATACATATAATGATAAAGGAATGGCGGTTCCTGCTCCGGCAAAAACCGGTATCATAAAACGCCAGCAAACAACCTCTCTGATTTTTCCTGCTTCCATTCCGATTTGGCAAAACAGCATAAATTCATCTCTGCACTCAATATACATCCAACGCCTGAGTAATGCAAGCAGCAGCAAATAAATCAGTAAAAACAGACACATCAAAAATACCAGAGGATAGAGCAGCTTTTTGACAAACCGCGTGTTATTTCTATCCACGGGTAAAAATTGAAATGCGTCAAAGCCCTCCGACAGTTTGTCTGCATAGATTTCTGCATTCTCCCCCTCCTTTAGTACAATTGAGTAATACCCTTCCGCCTGATTTTGGAAAAACGATTGTATATCCGGCGATATAATGCGTACAGAATTTGCGTACTCTTTGTAGGACGCATAAATACCTACGACAAAAAGCGGACTTTCCGTCCCATTATGAAACAGCACCAGTTCATCGCCGATACCAATATGATTTTTTTTTTGCAAAATTCATTCCTACAGCAGCCTCTCCGTCATTTTCCGGATTTCTTCCCGAAAGAAATACACCGGAAATCTTCTCCGGTATTTCCCGATCAAAAATCTCGCCAAGGACATGCTTTGTCTGTCCGCTTTTCTCTATCCGGCAGTCCACATGATCAGACAAAGCCGCATAATAATAATCAACCTCGTCGTCACCGTCCAATTTATCCAAAAGTCCGGATGTTCTCTCATCAGCATTTTCTTTTCTTGCCACAAAAATATCCATCTGCGCAATCCCCCAGTCTTCCAGATGGGAATCTGCATGCGCCACACCGTCTGTCAGATAAAAACTTGTCATTCCTATTACGCCAAGACTTAATGATAAAAATAATATCAATATTGTTTCCGTTTTTTGTCCCGCACATTTTTGAAGTCCAAGAGCAAAATATAAAAACTGCCTGTGTTTGAATAATAAGGTTCCTTTTCTACAGCGAACAGATGATTCTGTAACAGAATATCCTGATACTTTGCGAAGGGTCTGCACCGTTGGAATCCATACTGCTATAGTCATAATGATGCATACTGCCGCCAAAAGAACGCTGCCGTATTCAGGTAAACCGCAAAAAGAAAAAATATTTGTTCCGATCTTCGCAAACATACCGTCCAGCCATCGCGTCATCACTGACACCGAGAGCATTGTTCCCAAAACGCATCCAAAAACAGCCGTGAGCAGACTTCTGATACAATAAATCAGACATATTCTCTCTTCCGCAAAGCCGATTGATTTCAATGCGGCAATGTCGTCTTTATCATTTTCCAATTCCATTCTGCTCAAAAGAACTGTCCAAATCATGACAACCACAAAAAGGAACAGGAAAATAAATACCGCAAATTCCTTCAGGATATCATAATGAAATAAAAAAGAATGCCTGATATCATTCATTGTGTATAACTCCCCTGAAAAGGGTTTCTTAAAATGTGTCTCGAAATCGTCTAAGAACATCTGCTCCTGTCCGTCGTCCACAGAAAGCCATAGCTGAGCAAAAAAACTTCCTTTATCGGAATTTCGTGTTAACTGCGTTAATTCACGCTGATTGATATAAAAATACGGAATATTATTTTCCGGCGCACTGTTTACCGGGTCAGCACACACCGATTCCACAGTAAATTCTGCCGTTTCACCGTTAATCAAAAGTCGGACTGTATCGCCTGATTTTATTCCATAAACGGCGGAATTTATCATCACATGTCCGTATTCAGGCGCTGGCCGGGCAGCATCCCAAACAGCCAGATAGGCAAAATCCATTGTTGTGTTACTCAGTTCCACATGCTGAGCCAGATATCTTGTTCCCATTTCATATCGATTCACATAAGAAAGATTACGGATAAAATTTTCCAGCTCTGCTCTGTCAATATCTGTCTCTGCTATACTAACACAAAAATTCGGACCATCCGTTTTTTTATAAGACGCATCAAATGACGGCTTTAGCCCGAAATAAAGAAGTAATATGCTCATCCCGAAAAACGCAAGGAAGAAACTGCCACAAAGCAGCATTCCCGTCTGTAATTTGCGGGAACGCAGCTTTGCCATAACGATAGTAATAACTGCTGTCATATTTACCACATCTCCTTTTTCTTGCATTCTTCTAACAATTCGTAAATTTGGGTTTCTCTTGCCCGTCTTTTATCCCTGTCATATTCTCCGAATTCCAGTACTCCGTCAATCCGTCCATTATGTATAGCAAATACTTTATTTCCCTTGGCTGCCGCCTCTATATCATGAGTCACCATAACAATACTCTGCCCTTTGGCATGAAATAAAAGCAGCATGTCAAGAATCTGCCTTCCCGATACAATATCAAGACTGCCTGTCGGTTCGTCCAGTAACAGAAGCTTCGGTTTGTTAATCAGCGCTCTTGCAATGGCAGCCTTTTGTCTTTGTCCCCCTGACAATTCATCAGGAAATTTATTTTTATGACTGTCAAGCCCGAGATATTTGAGCCACAAAAGACTGCGCTTATCCACAATCCGTTTTTGCTCATACAAATACCCCGGCAGTGACACATTGCAAAGAATATTCAAATCATCAATCAGATTACTCTGCTGACAGACATATCCTGCCTCACACCCCCGGTACCTCGCGCGCTGCCGTTCTGTCATATTCCATAGACTTCTGCCTTCCCAAAAAATGGTTCCCGAATCCGGTTTCATTTGCCCTGCAAGCAGGTATAGCAGACTGCTCTTTCCCGAACCCGACGGTCCGATAATAGAAATAAAGTCTCCTTTTACAATCTCCAGACTTGTATGGTCTACGGCAGCACATGATAATTCCCCCGTCTGATAGACTTTACTTAAATTTTCTGCCCGTAATAAAACAGGTTGTTCTTCCATAAAATGTCCCTCCCTGATTTTGTTTTTTGCTAACTATAGCAAAACCGGTTCAAAAAAGGAACATCCTATTCGTAGAATCGGTATCGGAATAAGAGAATTACCTTTTAAGGAACACCAAAAGCCTGCTGCACCTATTAGATGGCACAGCAGGCTTTTATGATAGTTATTTTATTATCGGTTATATTCCTCAAATTAAAGTAGATCTACTTGTTGATTTAATATCCAAAATCGCATCTTTGGATATTACAATTTTATATATTTTTTTCAGGCATTATATTTTGTCAACTTCCTCCCAAGCTTCATCAATCGTATAAACATCGCCTTTTTTCATGCTCTCTATTCCTTTGGAGAGTTTGTCATATAACGCGCCTATGGCTGCTTTTTCGGAATATTCAGTTTTCAGGATTTCCTCATTTCTGATTGTCTGTGCTACAGGTGCCATAGTATCACTTCCCCGATTGTTGACTTTATTATACGTTATTTCGTATCAATCTATCAACAGATATTCCACAAATTTTCTTTGAGGACACTACATTGGGTATTTTTCTGAAAATGTTAAAATACGTTGCTTGTGGCAACGGGCAGTTTAGCCTACAATAGAAGTGAAAATCGAAAGGAGGCTGATACTTTAAAAGCCATTTCCGAAAAACTGGAGGTGATAAACTTACAACTGGCACAAAAGAAAAGCACAAGAAGAAAATTTATTCATTGGCTGCTTATTACGTTATGCGCAGGCATAGTAATAGTTTTTGCAATCTTACCGGCATTAGAAAGTCCTTACTTAGGGTGGGATTATAGTGACCCCGAAACCGCTGTTCTCGCAACAGCAGTTCACTCATTTGAATGGCTGTTTGTCAGAGCAGCACCGATTATCCTTATTGGTGCAGTCATTGGCATTTTCTTAACACGGAAGAAAAATTCTTTTTGAAAAATTTAAAATGAGCAATTTTATACAATCCTAAGAGCCTCCATAATCGTATCATACTATTATGCATACCAATGCAAATAAACGATTAAGGAGAGTAAGAAATGGATTATCAGAATTTATTTGAGCAGTTCGACAAGGCAGGTAAGTTGGTTTTGCCAAGCACGGAAATTTCTTTCGCAGATATTTTGTGGTCTAAGCATCCCGCCTTTGAGGGAGTGGAGTTAAAACATATCGTTACTTCCGGGCAAACGGATGGACAATTCAGCTATCATCTTGTGAGAATTGCCCCAAACAAAAAAATCGGAAACCATGTTCATAAGACACAATTAGAAACCCATGAAGTGACTGCCGGAAACGAAGGCTTGTATATTTTCGCAAAATTTATGCCGGCATTGAATTAGCCAAAATCACGTTATATCAATATTCTGCAGGAAATTTTATAAACAGTGGGTGTCAGCCCGACATATCTCTCAAAATATTTTATAAAATGGCTTTGGTCACAAAAACCAGTGGTCAAAGCCACTTCTGTTATGCTGTCAGTATTGTTTAACATATGTTGCGCTTTACGGACACGGTTCTGAATTTGAAATTGGTGCGGCGTCAAACCGACAGCTTGTTTAAAACTTCTAATAAAGTGATATTTGCTAATGTACAAAGAGTGCGCCATTTCATCAATGCCTAATTTCCTTTCGGGATAACACTCTATTTGTCTTTTTGCCGAATTAGTAAATGATTCGTCAGAATACGAAAGAGACACATTATCCAAGGAATCTAAACAATTTAACAACCGAATGGTTTGGGTTTCGGTCAACTCCAATTCACCGGTAGCAGCAAACAAATGACGGATATTGTTTTTGATTTCATCTTTGCTCTGTTTATTGATGATGTACTTCCGTTTGTCTGTAAGGAAAAAGGGATATCAACGGCTTACATTCCTTTAATATCCCTTTTTACTGCATTTTAAACTATCAGATTTTGAGAACAACTTATTTGTTATAATTGACAATCTTCGCAAAATCTGTCTTGAGACTCGCACCGCCGACTAAACCGCCGTCAATATCCGCCATCGCAAATAAACCCGCCGCATTGTCTGCCGTCACGCTGCCGCCATAAAGAATCCTGATGGAATCCGCAAGTTCCTGACCATACAATTCTTTCATCAACAGGCGAATCTGCGCGCATACATCCTCAGCCTGCTCGTTTGTGGCAACTTTTCCTGTTCCGATTGCCCAAATCGGCTCATATGCAATTACGACCTTTTGTACCTGCTCTGCATTCAGTCCCTTTAACGCTGTTTTAAGCTGGATTCTGATATGGTCGTATGTAATTCCCTCTTCTCTTTGCTTTAATGTCTCACCGCAGCATAAAATCGGCGTAATTCCATACTCAAGCGCTTTTACAACTTTCTTGTTTACGGTGTCGTTTGTCTCCGCGAAATATTCCCTTCTCTCCGAATGCCCGATTACCACATACTCTACGCCTGCGTCAGAGAGCATTCCCGGCGCAACTTCCCCCGTATATGCGCCCTTATCCTCAAAATACATGTTTTGCGCGCCAACTTTAATATTGGTTCCTTCTACAGCCTGCTTAACTGGTATAATGTCAATTAACGGCACGCAGACTACTATGTCTACGTCGGCGTTTTCCACAAGCGGTTTTAATTCCACCAAAAACTGTACCGCCTCGGAAGGCGTCTTATTCATTTTCCAATTTCCTGCAATAAATTTCTTCCTCATAGTAAAACCCTCCTGTTTTTAGTATTCCGTCATATTTGTATGTGAAATTTTTCACATCTTGTGTCGTTTTTTTGCGGCTGCAATGCGTGTAAAACGATTACAGCCGCAGATAGTTTTGATCAAAATTGAGCGGCTTAAAATTTGCAAAGCAAATTTCAAGCAATAATCGAAGTTTTTCAAACTACGATTTTATTTATCGTTTGCAGCGGCTACGCCCGGAAGTTCTTTGCCTTCAAGAAACTCAAGGGAAGCTCCCCCGCCCGTTGAAATGTGTGTCATTTTATCGCCAAAACCTAAATTATTGACTGCGGATGCGGAATCGCCGCCGCCAATGATTGTCGTTGCGTCCTTGAGTTCCGCGAGTGCTTCGGCTACCTCTATCGTACCCTTCGCGAAATTCGGCATCTCAAAGCATCCCATCGGTCCGTTCCATACTACAGTTTTCGCGTCCTTTAATGCTTCTCTGAACAGCTTGCAGGACTCCGGTCCAATATCAAGACCTTCCCAGTTGTCAGGAATATCTCCAAGACCGCAGACCTTCGTGTTCGCGTCATTTGAAAAATCATCTGCCGCAATATTATCTATCGGAACAAGAAGCTTAACACCCTTTGCCTTAGCCTTTTCTTCCATATCAAGCGCATACTGCTTATAATCTTCCTCCAGAAGAGAATTGCCTACCGGATAGCCGTGTGCCGCCATGAATGTATATGCCATGCCGCCGCCGATAATCAATGTGTCCACCTTGTCGAGAAGATTCTCGATTACAGGAATCTTAGAAGAAACCTTAGAACCGCCGAGAATCGCGACAAACGGTCTTACAGGGTTGTTAACCGCATTTCCGAGGAAATCAATCTCTTTCTGCATCAGATATCCGACAACAGCCGTATCTACAAACTGTGTAACGCCGACATTCGAGCAGTGCGCTCTGTGCGCCGTACCAAATGCGTCGTTTACAAATACGTCGCAGATTGACGCAAGGTCTTTGGAGAATGCCTCTCCACACTTTGATTCTTCCGCTCTGAAACGGGTATTTTCAAGAAGGATAACTTCTCCCTCTTTCATCGCTTCCACTGCGGCTCTTGCGTTTGCGCCGACAACTTCGTCATCCGCAACAAACTTTACTTCCTGACCAAGAATCTCAGAAAATCTCTTGGCAACAGGAGCCAGCGTAAATTTAGCGTCCGGTCCCTTCGGTTTGCCAAGATGGGAACAAAGAATGACTTTGCCACCGTCGGCAACCAGTTTCTTAATTGTAGGAACAGCAGCAACAAGTCTGTTTTCGTCCGTAATCTCACCGTCTACGATAGGCACGTTAAAATCCACACGCACCAATACTCTTTTTCCTTTTACATTGATATCATCTACTGATTTCTTGTTAAGCATGAACAGCCTCCTTAAATTTTATAAAAAGGGCCCGGTCCTATAGTCTTCCTACATAACCGGACCCAAATGAGTCAATACCGAACCGGATTAGTTTAATTCAGCAAAATATTTAATTGTTCTTACCATCTGGCTTGTGTAAGAATTCTCGTTATCATACCATGAAACAACCTGAACATGTGTATTACCGTCTTCCATCGGAGCTACCATTGTCTGTGTTGCGTCAAATAAAGAACCGAATCTCATACCGATTACATCACTTGATACGATTTCGTCTGTATTGTATCCGAAGCTCTCTGTCTGAGCAGCCTTCATAGCCTCGTTAACCTGGTCTTTTGTTACGGTACCCTTTACAACAGCTACAAGAATTGTTGTAGAACCTGTCATAGTAGGAACTCTCTGTGCGGAACCGATTAACTTGCCGTTCAGTTCAGGAATTACAAGACCGATAGCCTTTGCAGCGCCTGTTGAGTTCGGAACGATATTCTGAGCGCCGGCTCTTGACCTTCTCTTGTCACCCTTTCTCTGTGGTCCGTCAAGAATCATCTGGTCGCCTGTATAAGCATGAACGGTTGTCATAATACCTGACTGGATTGGAGCCAAATCGTTCAGCGCCTTAGCCATAGGAGCAAGACAGTTTGTTGTGCAGGAAGCAGCCGAAATAATGGTATCATCCTTTGTCAGTGTATTATGGTTTACATTAAATACTACTGTCGGAAGGTCGTTGCCTGCCGGTGCTGAAATAACTACTTTCTTAGCGCCCGCGTCAATATGAGCCTGTGCCTTTGCTTTGCTTGTATAGAAACCTGTACACTCAAGAACTACATCTACGTCAAGCTCACCCCAAGGAAGTTCCGCTGCGTTTGCCTTAGCGTAAATCGTAATCTTCTTACCGTTCACTGTGATGGAATCCTCA
>CAJTZH010000065.1 GCA_910584325.1 uncultured Lachnospiraceae bacterium
TGTGAGCGGCGACGATAAGACGTCGGTTGTTACAATGGATTTAAAGATGAATATTGACGGTATGAAACTCGACGATTATGTTCGTATGACGGATTGTATTGTTGCAGACGAGACATTTTATATGAATGTGAAGGCTGTTTTTGACTTTCTGGCAGAGGTTGACCCGCAATACGCAATTCTCGCAAGTTATGTAGAACTTCCGGGAGATTATGTCGGATTAACGTTTGACGACGTGACAGAGCTTTATTCGGACGTTCTGGGCGTTGACATTGACTTTGCGGAATTAATGGAAGCAGGTCTTGCCGAGGCAGATGAAAATGATGCTGCGTATTCACAGGCGGCTACGGATGTGGTTTGCAGATTTATAGAAGAACTGGCTGCAAAAGACGGAAGCGGTCTGACTGTTTCCGGGGATAAGATTTCAGGTACGGTGAATGAGAAGACACTGGGAGCATTTATGAAGGCGCTTGCTTCTATTGATGTGGAAGAATACTGTATGCAGTATGCGGAAGCGATTGACAAGATTGAGGGCGGCGTGGATTATACTGCCGCAATGCAGAAGGAAGTAAAAGGTCTGAATGATAAGATTAAAGAAGCTGCAGCAGATTTACCCAAATTTGATGATGAGAAAATGGATATCAGCTTCAGTGCCGGTGTAGAAGGAAAGAGCAATGTTGTTGCTGCTTCGGTGAAGGTGAAAGACGACATTGAAGATGTCGGTATTTCATTGTCAGTTAAGACTTCGCCGGATAAGGCTTCATCCGTTTCCGTACCGGACAGTGTCATGACTTATGAAGAGTTTATGGATGTATTCGGATATTAAGAAAGAAATCAAGGATAATGATAAAGAAATGCAGAACCGGCTGTTGGTTCTGCATTTCTTATTTGTATCTGATAAAAACTTATGAAAGCTGTACTGTCTGACCACCCGGTATTTCAACAATCCGTTCGTCGTCAATCTGAATCCATACGGATGAAAACGACGGATTATGTACAAAACTGAAATCAGCGGCAAACTGCAGGCGTTCAAAAGCCTCCATGTAATCGACAATCTCAATATTCGTCGCGTACCAGATGTCGTTCTGTCCGGACATCATCTTACAGAACTGTTCAATGACTTCCCAGTTGTCGTCGCGGTCAAATTCGTAGCTGTGTCCCCATACATACATCAAGAACAGGTGCTGCGGCTTGTTTAATTCAAGAAACGCTTTCCCGAATCCCAGTAAATTGTGGTTGTGGTGGCAGGTCGGTTTCCATTCTAGAAAATTATCAGGAAATGCAAAACCGTTGATATCGCCGACAACATTAATCGGGCTTTCTTCTTTTGCGAGTCTTGTCGCGTATTCCTGCCAATAATAATCGCCGATAATTCTTCCGTATTTGATTCCGGTATATTCTATAATTTGTGCGACACGTTTGCTGTAGGAGCCGTTTGGATAGGCATGTCCGCGGATTGGATATCCCATAACGGATTCCAAAAATTTACGGTCATTGAGATATTCTTCAATAATCTGTGTGTCAGGACAACGCGCAATCGTAGGATGTGTTACAGTGTGCGTGGCAACTTCATGTCCTTTATACAATTCACGCCATTCCGAAGAGTCGATTCGCTTTCCGTCGTCCAGAAGTCCGGAGTTTAGATTAAACGTTCCACGGATGCCGTATTTATTAAAAATTGATACGAGGCGTCTGTCGGCAAACTTGCCGTCGTCATAGCTCATAGTCAGTACCTTGTTTGCGCCGTTAGGAAAAACTTTATATATTTTCACTTGTACTACCTCCAAAAATCTGTTTTTTTCAAAAACAAGTATGCTTTTATTATAAAATTTTATAAAAAAGAAATCAATAAAAAATCTATGTAAATATAAAATTTTGTGCTACAATGGTTCATGAAATGTGTTGATTCTAGGAGGAAGCTTGTGGAAGAGTATTTACGCTGTTATGCAGAGATAAATTTAGACGCGGTTGCGCAGAATATAGATGAAGTGAGAAAAAAAGTCGGCGGTGACGTGGGAATCCTGACCGTAATTAAAGCGGATGGTTATGGACACGGAGCAATTCCGATAGCAAGGCGGCTTAAGGACAAGGTGCAGTATTTTGCGGTGGCAACGCTTGAGGAGGCGGTAGAACTGCGAAAAGGAGGCATCGCGCTTCCTATTTTAATTCTCGGGTATACTTCTTTGAAACAGTACGAAGAGGTTGTGCGCTATGATATCACTCAGACGATTTATAGTCTGGAGACAGCGAAGAAACTGGGAGAGGAAGCGCTGCGGCAAAATCGGCGCGCCAAGGTACATATTGCGCTAGATACGGGAATGACGAGGATAGGCTTTGTGACGACAGAAGCAAGTCTTGAGGAAATTGTGCAGATTGGCAGACTTCCCGGCATATATTTAGAAGGGGTATTTTCTCATTTTTCCTGCGCGGATATGACCGACAAGAGCTACAGCAGGAAACAGATGGCACGTTACGACGCGTTTATGGAGGAACTGGAAAGAAGAAATGTGACCGTTCCAATCATGCATTTGTGCAACAGCGCGGGAATTATTGAGTTTGACAGTCATCGTTTTAATATGGTGCGTTCCGGTATTATGACTTACGGACTGTATCCGTCGGACGAAGTGAGAACGGACGAGGTTGTATTAAAACGGGCGCTTTCGTGGAAAACGCATGTGGTCAATATAAGAACGGTGGAAGCGGGACATGGAGTAAGTTACGGGGCGACGTATGTAACGGACAGACCTACCAAAATAGCAACACTCTCCGTCGGTTATGCGGACGGCTATCCAAGAGCCGTATCCAATAAAGGCAGAGTGATTATTCACGGACAGTACGCGCCGATTATCGGACGAATCTGCATGGACCAGATGATGGTGGACGTAACGCATATTGACGATGTACGGATGGAGGACACTGCCATACTGATAGGTTCTGATGCGGATTGCAGCATAACCGTGGAGGAAGTGGCGGAACTTGCGGGAAGTTTTAATTATGAATTTGTCTGCGGCATCAGCAGACGAGTGAAACGAATATATTAGCAGGAGGCAGATATGTCTTTATATGAAAGCTTAAGAAAGCAATACCGGGAATTTATTTATGAGTCTTATGAACTCGAAAGAGAGGACGGATGTGTAAAAATCCGTTATAATTTCAGAATAACGGGCCTTGCGGAATTTACGCCGGTATGGCGTTTTGGACTTGCAGGGCATGCGTTTGAAGAACTGACTCATAACAAGACGTTTTTGAGACTTGTATTTTCACTGGGTTTGGTGGAGCTTATCAGTTACTGGAAAACTGCCTGCCCGAAAATGGTGCGTGTTTTATGCGGGAAACTGGATGAGAATCAGCGCGCGTGGTGGAAGAAGCTGTATTTTCACGGACTGGGAGAGTTTTTCTATACGAACAATATTCCGCTTGACGAGAGCGGGTTTATGGAGATACGTTCGGAAGGAAGCGAAGAAGACGGAGAAGAATGGCCGCTTCTGACAGAGGAAGGCTGTATGGTTCCTATCGGCGGGGGCAAGGATTCCGTGGTGTCGGTGGAGCTGTTAAGAAGCGCGGGAGAACATGCGAAGTGTTATATTATCAATCCGAGAGGCGCGACAATCAATACGACCATCGCCGGCAAATTCGCGGATGAGGACGTAATTATCGCAAGGCGGACGCTTGACAGACGGATGATTGAATTAAACGCCAAAGGCTTTTTAAACGGTCACACGCCGTTTTCAGCGATTGTGGCGTTTTCGGCTGCGATTGCGGCGTATTTAAACGGATTAAAATATATCGTGCTTTCCAACGAGGCGAGCGCCAATGAGAGCACGGTGCTTGGCAGTACGGTCAATCACCAGTATTCCAAGAGTTTTCAGTTTGAAAAGGATTTTCACGAGTACGAAGCCGCGTATTTAAAAACGGGAACGTATTATTTCAGCCTTTTACGTCCGCTCAGCGAATTTCAGATAGCGCGGTATTTCGCGCGCTGTACGGCGTATCATGATATTTTCCGCAGCTGTAACGTGGGAAGTAAAGAAGACGTATGGTGCGGCCATTGTCCGAAATGTCTGTTTGTCTTTCTGATTCTGTCGCCGTTTCTGTCCCATGCGAGGTTATGTGAAATTTTCGGTGCGGACATGGTCAATGACGAGAGTATGATACCGGTTTTTGAGCAGCTTATCGGCGTGGTGGACGAGAAACCGTTTGAATGTGTGGGAAGCAGGGACGAAGTGAATACGGCGGTTTGCATGACGATTGCGGATTTTTGTGGGCGTAATGAAGAACTGCCGGTATTGTTTGCGCATTACCGGAAGCTGCCGCAGTATGAAGAATATTCTCACAGAGAAAATACATTTTTTACGGGGTACGAGGAAGAAAATCTTCTGCCCAAGCGGTTTGCGTTACTTGTAAAAGAAAATTGCTGTCAAGCGTAATGGAGGCGTCAGGTGTTAAATACGATTCGTAAAGTGATTGATGATAAAAATGTGCTGATTCTGGGATTTGGCAGGGAGGGGCAGTCTTCTTTCCGACTGATATATCAGGCAGGAGGCTATAAAAAACTTGCCATCTCCGATTTGCATGAGATTGTGATTCCAACGGAATATCAGGATAAGGAAATTCTGCGTATTTCGGGGACAGACTATCAAAAAAGTCTTAACGAGTATGATGTGATTTTTAAAAGTCCGGGGATTGTTCTGAATCAGGATGTGTCGAAGCTTACAGGCAGGCTTGTTTCACAGACGGAACTGTTTTTTGAGCGTTACAAAAATCAGATAATCGGCATAACGGGAACAAAAGGGAAGAGTACGACCACAACGCTTTTGTACCATATTTTAAAGTCGGCGGGAAAAGACGCCGTACTTGCGGGAAATATTGGGATTCCGGCGTTTGATATCTGGGAACGGGTAGATGAAAATACCATAATAACATTTGAAATGTCCTCCCATCAGTTAGAGTATATGACAGTTTCGCCGCGTCTGGGCGTATATCTGAATGTGCATGAGGAACATCTCGACCACTATGGGACGATGGAAAAGTATGTCCGCGCCAAGGAAAATATTTTTCGTAATCAGGAAACGGGCGATAAATTGTTTGTCAACGAGGAGCTTATGCCGGATGCCGCTGTCTGTAAATCTGACAGGATATCAGTAGGCTGCGGGGAAAATACGGATATCACAATCAACGGACACACGATTTATTATCGCGGCAGACAATATGAAATTCCGGTAAATCAGATACATTTGCTGGGTGAACACAATTATTATAATATCGGTACTGCCTATGGCGTGGCACAGGAATTTCACATTACCGACGAAGAATTTACGAAGGGGCTTTGCACTTACGAGACGCTGCCACACCGCCTGCAGTACATCGGAACGGTTGATGGCGTGAAGTATTACGACGATTCGATTTCTACCATCTGCGATACGGCAATTCAGGCGTTAAACAGCGTGAAAGACGCGGATACCATCCTGATAGGCGGTATGGACAGAGGGATTGATTATAAAGAATTAATTGAATTTTTGTCGGCGCATGCTGTTTCTAATATCATATTGATGGCGGCAACGGGAAAGCGGATTTACGGGGAAATCTGCCACGATTATGCGGATTTTGGAGATTTGAACCGTCTGCATCTTGTCGATACGTTAGAGGAAGCCGTTTTACTGGCAAAAAAAGTTACGGCGAAAGGAAAAAGCTGTGTGATGTCGCCCGCGGCGGCAAGTTATGGAATTTTTAAGAATTTCGAGGAACGCGGAGAAGTGTTTAACCGGCTGGTGCATGAAACATGACCTGCCGGTTAAAAAACTTTTTTAACATTTCTCGGCAATCGAATACAACAGCCGTTCTGTATCCGCCCATCCGAGACACGGGTCGGTAATTGATTTGCCGTAGACGCCTTCGCCGACTTTCTGGCAGCCTTCTTCAATATAACTTTCAATCATTACGCCTTTTACCAGTTTTTTCACGTCGTCGGAGTGATTACGGCTGTGAAGGATTTCGCTGACAATACGCGTCTGTTCCAGATACTGCTTGTTGGAGTTGGAGTGGTTGGCGTCCACAATGCATGCCGGGTTCTTTAAATTGCGTAAGCTATACATTTCCACAAGGCGTACCAAGTCTTCATAATGATAATTCGGAAGGCTCTGACCGTGCTTGTTGACCGCGCCGCGTAAGATGGTGTGCGCGTATTCGTTGCCGTTTGTGTTGACTTCCCAGCCTCTGTAGATAAACGTGTGCGCTGCCTGCGCGGCGACGACGGAATTGAGCATGACGATATAGTCGCCGCTCGTCGGATTTTTCATACCGGCGGGAACGTCCATACCGCTGACGGTCAGTCTGTGCTGCTGGTCTTCCACGGAACGTGCGCCGACGGCTACATAAGACAGCAGGTCCGCAAGATACCAGTAATTTTCCGGATAAAGCATTTCGTCGGCGGTGGTGAGGCCTGTCTCACGGATAATGTCAAGGTGCATTTTGCGGATTGCAATCACGCCTGCCAGAAGGTCCGGCTTTTTTTCCGGGTCCGGCTGATGCAGCATTCCTTTGTAACCTTCTCCCGTTGTCCGTGGTTTATTGGTGTAAACACGGGGAATAATTAATACTTTGTCTTTCACTTTTTCCTGTACTTTGGTAAGACGCAGCGTATAGTCCATGACTGCCTCTTCGTTATCGGCGGAGCAGGGACCGACGATGCACAGAAATTTATCGGATTTTCCCGAGAGAACATCCTTAATCATGGTATCGCGCTCTGCTTTTAACCGTATAATATTTTCGGGAACAGGGTATTGTTCTTTAATTTCCTTAGGAACAGGAAGTTTCTTTACAAATTCAAAACTCATAGTCTGTAACGCTCCTTTTTTCAGTTTCATAATTACATGAGTGTTTCCATTATAAGAGATTTAAAGTAAAAAGTCAAAATGTGGAAGCCAGACTTTTTCTCTTCCAAAATCAGATTTACGCAGACATAACATGGCAACACTTTAAAAATAAAATATATTAAGTTTTTCTAAAAGCCATTGCCAATTAAAAACAGACTCTATAAAATGGTAATTCATAGAAATAATAACGAGAGGAGTGGAGTGTATACATGTTAAAGATATTTGGAAATTTAAAGAAATACTGGAAATCGGTAGCGGTTGTTTTTCTGCTTTTGGTGGCGCAGGCATTGTGTGAGCTGGAACTTCCGGCTTATACATCGGATATCGTGAATATAGGAATTGCCAGAAGCGGTGTGGAGGATACAGTTCCCAGATATTTGTCTTGTGAGACAGCGGCGGCGATGCAGGCTGCGGAAGCCGGCAGGGAAAATACATTGTTTGCGGATTCCTATGAGGCTGTGGACGAAGGGAACGGTACTTATTACGTGTTAAAGAAGGATGCGGATATCGATGCGCTTTTGGAGATGATTGCCGCGGGATTTCCTGATATGACGGCGGATAATTTAAGTGCGGCGCTGGGACAGTTTTGCGTTTCGGAATATGAAAAGGTCGGAATTGATTTATCAAAAATGCAGTCACGGTATGTGCTGAAAGTGGGCGGCAAAATGCTTCTTTTATCGCTGGCGGCTATGGCGTGCACGATTATGGTCGGATTTTTCGCGGCAAGAACAGCGGCAGGGGTCGGCAGGGACTTGCGTACAAAAGTATTTTCAAAGGTCGTAGGATTTTCCAACGCGGAAGTTGAACAGTTTTCGACGGCTTCTCTGATTACAAGAAGTACCAATGACATTCAGCAGATACAGATGGTTACCGTGATGCTTTTACGTATAGTACTGTACGCGCCGATTCTTGGCATCGGCGGAGTGCTCAAAGTACTTAGGACGGATACGTCCATGAGTTATATTATCGCGGTAGCGGTTTTATGCGTCACAGGTGTGGTGTTGTTGTTGTTTGTGATAGCGATGCCGAAATTTCAGTTGATGCAAAAACTTGTTGACCGGGTCAATCTGGTGGCAAGAGAGATTTTAACAGGACTTTCTGTTATCCGTGCGTTTTCCAGAGAGTCTTACGAGGAGAAACGGTTCGATAAGGCGAATACGGATTTGATGGAGACGCAGCTTTTTACGAACCGCGCCATGAATTTTATGATGCCGGTGATGATGCTGATTATGAACGGCGTTTCGGTTGCGATTGTCTGGTTTGGCGGAAAAGGCGTTGACGCGGGAGCGCTGCAGGTCGGCGATATGATAGCGTTTATGACATACGCCATGCAGATTATCATGTCATTCCTGATGATAACGATGGTTTCCATTATGCTTCCGAGAGCAGGCGTGGCGGCAGAAAGAATTGACGAGGTACTAAAAACCGAAACAAGCATTGTCAATCCGAATACGCCTGTAGAGAAAGAATTTCAGGGAGAAGTAGAGTTTCATGACGTTTCGTTTGCGTATCCGGACGCCGAGGAAAATGTTGTAGAGCATATCAGTTTTACTGCAAAGCCGGGCGAGACAACAGCCTTTATCGGCTCTACGGGAAGCGGTAAGTCGACGCTTGTCAATCTGATACCGCGTTTTTACGATGTAACGCAGGGGAGTATTACGGTTGACGGCGTCGATATCCGGGATATGGATAAAAAGAAACTCAGGGGCATCGTGGGATATGTGCCGCAGAAAGCGGTATTGTTTTCCGGAACAATCCGTTCCAATATCCGGTATGGAAGCGAGGAAAACGAGGAGGAAGCGATGGTGAGGGCGGCAAAAATTTCCCAGTCGGAAGAATTTATTTTGTCGAAGGAAAAAAATTATGACAGTCTGATTGCGCAGGGAGGCGCGAATGTATCCGGCGGTCAGAAACAGCGGCTTTCGATAGCAAGGGCAATCGCGAAGAATCCGAAAATATATATTTTCGACGATAGTTTTTCCGCGCTCGATTTTAAGACGGATGCCGTTCTTCGGAAGGAATTATCAAAAGTCACGAAAGAGGCTGCCGTTTTGATTGTCGCGCAGCGTGTTTCGACGATTCTTCATGCCGAAAAGATTATTGTTCTGGATGAAGGGAAAATCGTCGGTATGGGAACGCATAAAGAGCTGATAAGAAATAACGAGGTTTACCGGCAGATTGCGGCTTCGCAGCTGTCGAGGGCAGATATCGAGGCTACGCTTTTGTAGAAGGGAGGAGAAGTTATGGCAGAAGAAAACAGCAGACCGAGAAGGGGCATGGGACATGGACACGGACCTGCAGCCGTGGAAAAAGCAAAGGATTTTAAGGGAACATTAAAGAAATTTATCGCCTATATCGGCAGATATAAATTCGGACTGATTGCGGTGATGATTTTCGCGATGGGTTCTACGGTATTTAACGTTGTAGGACCGAAAATTCTGGGAAACGCGACGACGGAGATTTTTGAGGGAATTATGTCAAAACTTTCCGGCGGTCCGGGAATTGATTTTGGTGCAATCGGAAAAATTATCGCGACACTGCTCATACTGTATATGGCGAGCGCCGTTTTCCAACTGATACAGGGGCTTACGATGACGGGGATTTCCCAGAAGATTTGTTTCAGACTTCGAAAGGAACTGATAGCAAAGATTAACAGAATGCCGATGAATTATTTCGATACAAGAACGTATGGCGAGGTTCTGTCAAGAATTACAAATGACGTTGACACGCTTGGGCAGAGCTTTAACCAGAGTATTACCCAGTTAATTACATCAGTGACAACGATAATAGGAATCACATATATGATGCTGACAATCAGTCCGCTGCTGACATTGATTACATTTGTGATTCTGCCGGTTTCCGTTGTTCTGATTTCTGTGATTGTGAAGAACTCACAGAAGTTTTTCCGCGACCAGCAGGCATATCTGGGTAAGGTGAACGGACAGGTAGAAGAAATTTATGCCGGACATCATATTGTACAGGCGTTTAATAAAGAGGAGGATGTGATTGACGCCTTTTGTGAGACGAATGCAAAGTTATACGAGTCGGCGTGGAAATCGCAGTTTTTATCGGGAATGATGCAGCCGATTATGAACTTTATCGGAAATCTGGGATATGTGGCGGTAGCGATTCTTGGCGGACTGCTTGCGGCGAACGGAACGATTACGGTCGGTAATATCCAGTCGTTTATCCAGTATGTCAAGCAGTTTACGCAGCCAATCGGTCAGATGGCGCAGGTTTCCAATATGCTCCAATCGGCGATGGCAGCGGCAGAACGTGTATTTGAATTTTTAAATGAGGACGAGGAAGAACAGAAGGCGGTGCATCATGCTCCCGCTGCAATTCATGATTTGGAGGGCAGCGTACAGTTTGAAAACGTAAAGTTTGGCTACAATGAAGACAATATGATAATTCATGATTTCTGCGCCGATGTGAAGCCGGGACAGAAAGTCGCCATTGTAGGACCGACAGGCGCGGGAAAGACAACGCTGATAAAGCTTTTAATGCGTTTTTATGATGTGAACGGCGGCTCGATTAAGATTGACGGCTTCAATATTAAGGATTTTGACAGAAGCGAGCTGAGAGAATTGTTCGGGATGGTTTTGCAGGATACGTGGCTGTTCCAGGGAAGTATTATGGAAAATATCCGTTACGGACGGCTTGACGCTACGGATGAAGAGGTGATAGCGGCAGCAAAGGCCGCTCATGTTCATCGTTTTATTATGACGCTTCCGGGTGGATATGATATGGAATTAAACGAGGAGGCAAGCAATATATCCCAGGGGCAGAAACAGCTTTTAACCATAGCCCGGGCAATTCTTGCGGATAACAGGATTCTGATTCTTGACGAGGCGACAAGTTCCGTGGATACCAGAACGGAAGAACGCATCCAGAAGGCAATGGATAATCTGGTGAAGGGAAGAACCAGCTTCGTGATTGCGCACAGGCTGTCTACCATCAGAGACGCGGATTTGATTCTTGTGTTAAAGGACGGAGATATCGTCGAACACGGCAGCCACGAAGAACTGATTGCGATGGACGGATTTTACGCGAAACTGTATAACAGCCAGTTTGAACAGACAGCGTAACGGCGGTTGAAATAATTTCCAGTTTATGATATACTGGACGAAAATAAATGTTAAAGGAGACGAGACGATGGAAGTTAGACCGGGTGCAAATCCTAATGATGTTAAAAATTACGATACAGCGCGTCTTAGACATGACTTTCTGATTCAGGATGTTTTTGTTAAGGACGAGATTAAGACAATTTACAGTCAGATTGACAGAATTATTGTGGGAGCGGCGACTCCCGTGAGCAAGGTACTGAAGCTTGAGGCGGGCGACGAGCTGCGCGCGAAGTATTTCCTTGAGAGAAGAGAGATGGGCATTATTAATATCGGCGGGAAAGGAAAAGTCACCGTTGACGGCACCGTGTACCAGTTTGAATATAAAGACGGTATGTATATCGGCATGGGCTCTAAGGAGATTACGTTTGCAAGCGACGATGCATCCAATCCGGCTAAGTTCTATTTCAACAGCGCTCCTGCCCATAAGACATATCCGACGGTATTTATTAATCCGGAGAAGGACATCCTTCCTGAAAATAAGAAAGAACTAGGCTGTCTTGAGAATGCGAACCACAGAGTAATCCGTAAGTATATTTTACCGGGACAGGTTGAGAGCTGCCAGCTTGAGATGGGAATGACCGCTCTGGAGCCGGGAAGCGTATGGAATACGATGCCATGCCACACACATGACAGAAGAATGGAAGTTTATCTTTATTTTGAAGTGCCGGAAAATGACGTGGTATTTCATTATATGGGTGAACCGTCCGAGACGAGACATATCGTGATGAGGAATGAAGAAGCGGTCATTTCACCGAGCTGGTCCATTCATTCCGCTTCCGCTACCCATGCGTACACATTTATCTGGGGCATGGTAGGTGAGAATCAGGATTTTGACGATATGGATGATGTTGCAATGAAGGATCTTATGTAAGATTCTTTATAATATTTAAAAAAGGAGAAATACAAAATGTCAGTTAATTTTTCACTGGAAGGAAAAATCGCTTTAGTAACAGGTGCTTCTTACGGCATCGGATTTGCCATTGCCTCAGGAATGGCTAAGGCAGGCGCTAAAATCGTATTTAACGATATCAAGCAGGAATTGGTAGACAAGGGAATTGCGGCATACAAGGAGGCTGGTATCGACGCAAAGGGTTATGTCTGCGACGTAACAAACGAAGAGCAGGTAAACGCAATGGTAGAAC
The DNA here is from genome assembly GCA_910584325.1 of uncultured Lachnospiraceae bacterium. Taxonomy (GTDB): domain Bacteria; phylum Bacillota; class Clostridia; order Lachnospirales; family Lachnospiraceae; genus MGBC120314. Next base: position 12,139 of record CAJTZH010000065.1, read on the forward strand.
AGATTGCAAAGGAAGTCGGACCGGTTGATATCCTTGTGAATAACGCAGGTATCATTAAGAGAATCCCGATGTGCGAGATGACGGCAGCAGAGTTCAGACAGGTTATCGACGTTGATTTGAACGCGCCGTTTATCGTATCCAAGGCAGTGATTCCTTCAATGATTGAAAGAGGTCACGGCAAGATTATCAATATCTGTTCCATGATGTCAGAGTTAGGTCGTGAGACTGTTTCCGCATACGCGGCAGCAAAGGGCGGTCTTAAGATGCTGACAAGAAATATCTGTTCCGAGTACGGTCAGTACAATATCCAGTGTAACGGTATCGGACCTGGTTATATTGAGACACCGCAGACGGCGCCATTAAGAGAGCGACAGGCAGACGGTTCCAGACATCCGTTTGACCAGTTTATCTGCGCGAAGACGCCTGCAAACAGATGGTTAAAGCCGGAAGAGCTGGCAGGTCCTGCCGTATTCCTTGCTTCAGAAGCTTCTGACGCAGTAAACGGACATATTCTTTATGTAGACGGCGGTATTCTTGCTTACATCGGCAAGCAGCCACAGTAAAGTTGTTTATGTAAAACAAGTGAAAAGTGGAGAGTGTGATGCTCTTCACTTTTCTTCATTTTGATAGAAAATTTTTATATTTTTTTCATGTCTGAGGAGAAGGTTGTGAAAGGGTTAAAACGTACGGGTTTATGTTTTTTTGTGATGATGCTGTTGATAACAGCAGGCGGCTGCGGATTATTCCGTACCGGTATTTCACTGGAAGAATATATTTCATATGAGTATGAGGGCGTCAATGAATATGCTGCTCTGACGGCGTCTGTGGATACAGAGCGGATAGTGTCGGATTATGGTGAGAAGATTGAAGACGGGAAAGCGCAGGCGTTTAGTGAGCTGGTTTCCGGTCTTAAAGTAACCGTTTCCAAATCGGAGAAATTGTGTAACGGCGATGTAGTAACAATCAGTGTGGATTATGACGAGGAGCTGTGTAAAGGCGCAGGCATCCGGTTTAAGAATAGTGACGTAAAAGTAACGATTGAGGGACTTGCGGAAGGAGAACTTCTTGATTTGTTTGCGGATATTTCCGTACAGGTGACGGGAACCGCGCCGATGGCAACCGCTTTTGTGGAAAATAACTCGGCAAATGATTTTATCAGAAAACTGACGTTTACATTGGACAAGGAAACCGGGTTTATGCCGGGCGATACGCTGACGGTATCCTGTGATGTCAGCCAGGACATGGCGAGAGAACAGGGGTATGTTGTTTTGAACACATCAAAAGAATACGATACGTCCGGGATTCCTTCCTATGTCGGAAACGGGGAAGAATTACGCGTGGATGATTTAAAACCGGTGATTGAAGAAGCGCAGAATACGGTCGTCAGTGAGACGGAGGGAAGCCAGAGAAGAATGTTGTACCGTGTGACAGGAAATACGAATTTTTTGTTTCAGTATAACAAGGAGTGGGTGGATTCCATCGCGCTTCATGATATGCAGCTTTTTACCTGTATTGATACGACCCGGCTGACCGATGAAACCGTACCGTATAATATGCTGCTGATCGTGTTTAAGGCATATGTAACGAATGCCGACCACGGAAGCGACGGTTATTTTTGCTTTGCGTATAATAACCTGGTCAGAAATGGCGACGGGAGTGTTACTGTAAGACATGATAATCCACAGCTGCGATATTTGTGTGATGATAATTACGAGGAACTGATGGCAAAAGTATCGGAAACAATGTTACCCATTTATGAACAGAAGGCGGTAAATATTGCGAAATTTATTGAATAAACGCGGAAATTGTGCTATTATAATGATACTACTATATTAAGTTAAGGGTGATTATTTTGGATAATTTCAGAAAAAAGATACGAATCGGTGACCTGCTTATATCAAAGGGCTTAATTACCCAGGAACAGTTGAATAAGGCGCTTGAGGACCAGAAAAACAAAAAGAAGCTTCTCGGTGATACGCTTGTGGAGAATGGCGCTCTTAGCAGGGCGGCATTGAATGATGCTCTCTGTGAGGCATTGAATGTTAAGTTTGTCGATTTGAAAAGAATGACAATTGATTCCAAGATTCTGGCACTTTTGGATGAAAATATTATGCGTAAGCATAATGTTGTTCCAATCGGATATCACAATGGTGATTTTCAGACGTTACAGCTTGCGATGGCGGACCCGATGAATCTGATTGCGATGGATGATGTCAGTATTATCACCGGAAAACAGATTGTTCCGTATCTTGCCAATATAAGTGATATCGCAATATTCCTTGATAAGATGTTTGGCAAACAGCAGACCAAGGAGATGATTGATAAATTTAAGGCGTCTCAGGTTGCCAATATGGCACAGGAGAGCGCCGAGGACCAGGCAAGAAGAGATGAAGTCGAGAACTCCCCAATCGTTCAGCTTGTCAATAAGATGATAGAACAGGCTGTCAGGGAGAGGGCATCCGATATTCATATCGAGCCGTTTGAGACGTATATCCGTGTGAGATTTCGTATTGACGGCGCGCTGCGTGAGATTATCACCTATGACGCCTCCATGTTAAATGCGATTACGGCGCGTTTAAAGATTATGTCCAATATGGATATTTCAGAGAAGAGAAAGCCGCAGGACGGTCGAATTACTATTTTCGTAGATGGAAGCGAGTATGATATCCGTGTTTCCAATCTTCCGACCTGCTATGGCGAGAAGGTCGTTATGCGTATTGCTTCCAAGCAGGGATTTAAGCGTGAGAAGAAAGACCTTGGTATGCTTGATGAAGATTTAGTAAAGTTTGACAATATTCTGAAAAACCCGCATGGAATTATTCTGGTAACAGGCCCGACCGGTTCCGGTAAATCGACAACGCTTTATACGGCGCTTAGCGCGCTGAATACGGAAGATGTTAATATTATCACGGTAGAAGACCCGGTCGAGGCGAATATAGACGGTATTAA
>CAJTZH010000066.1 GCA_910584325.1 uncultured Lachnospiraceae bacterium
TGCGCTGGCTATAAAATAAAATAGAGGACAGGTTGAAAAACAGATTCCCTCTGCGGATGGCTGAGGGAATTTTTATTTTTTTACAAATAAACAGTATAAAACAGTTGACAACAGTTCGGTACTGTTATATACTGTTTATTGTAAAGGAGAACATCATATGAATATTATTGTTAACAATTCTTCAATGCAGCCGATTTATGAGCAGATTGGCGAGCAGATAAAGGGACTTATCATGAAAGGGGAACTGAAGTCCGACGATATGCTGCCGTCTGTGCGTACTTTGGCAAAAGAGTTAAGGGTGAGCGCCCTGACGGTTAAAAAATCTTATGACACGCTGGAGCAGGAAGGCTTTGTTATTACAGTGCACGGTAAAGGAAGCTTTGTTGCGGCGGCAAACGCGCAGCTTATGCTGGAGGAACGTAAGAAAGAAGTGGAGTCTGATTTTGACGCGGCAGTCCGCAAGGCAAGAAGCTGCGGTATGACAAATCAGGAGATTTGCGATTTAGTCGGTTTAATTTTGGAGGAATAGCTATGTTAAGGTTGAATCATGTAAAAAAGGCATATGGAGATTTTACATTGTCGGTTTCGATGGAAGTAAAGAAAGGGTATATTACAGGCATTATCGGACGAAACGGTGCAGGAAAAAGTACGACGTTTAAGGCGGTTCTCTCCCTGATACGTCCGGATGAAGGAGAGGTTACGATTTTTGGCAAGGACGCGAAAAAGCTGTCAGGGAAGGATAAGGAACAGCTTGGCGTAGCGCTTTCGGAAGCAGGGTTTTCCGAGTATCTTCGGGTTACGGATGTGGCAAAGATTATGAAAAACTGTTACCGGCAGTTTGACGAGAACGTTTTTCTTGACAGATGCAGGAACTTTGACCTGCCGGAGAATAAACAGATTAAGGAGTTTTCCACAGGAATGAGGGCAAAATTAAAAGTACTCTGCGCGATGTCCCATAAAGCGAAGCTGCTTTTACTGGATGAACCGACGGCGGGACTCGATGTTGTGGCGCGTGACGAACTGCTTGATATGATGCGGGAATATATGGAGGACGGCGAACATTCTATTTTAATCAGTTCGCATATTTCTACCGACCTGGAAGGGTTATGCGACGATTTATATTTAATACACGACGGTAAAATTCTTCTTCATGAGGAAACAGATAAACTGCTTTCAGATTACGGAATGTTAAAAGTAAGCGAAGAACAGTATCAGAACTTGGATAAACGCTTTGTTCTCGGAACATTGAAGGAATCATACGGTTACCGTCTGCTTACCAATGAAAAGCAGTATTATCAGGAGAACGCGCCGCAGGTTGTTGTGGAGAAAAGCAGTGTTGATGAAGTAATTTCCGTTATGACGAGAGGTGAGTAAAATGAAAGGTTTATTAGTGAAAGATTTATGCCTGATGGCTACACAGAAACGGTTTTTTATATTGATACTCGGAGTGGGCGCGCTGCTCACATTCGGCGGGCAGGATATCATATTTGTCATGGGTTATATGATGATGGTGTTCGGACTTTTTTCAGGAAGTACGATTTCGTATGACGATATGAATCATGGCATGGGCTTTCTGATGACGCTGCCTGTCAGCAGAAAGCAGTATGTGAGGAGTAAATATTTGTTTATGTTTCTTATGATTGCCGTATCACTGGTGGTTTCTGTCCTGTTTAGCTTTTTAGGCAGTACTGTGGGAACTGTTATGCTGCCGCAGGATATGGTGGGAACTGCAATTGTGATTTCCGCGGTTATGGCGGTGCTTGTCAGTGTTTTTATGGTGTTAATTTTCAAATTCGGCGCGGAGCAGGCAAGAGTGGTGATAGCGGTGCTCGCCGGAATCGGTTTTTTTGTGGCATGGATTTTTCAGTTTATCGGTGAGAAAATGGACGGGAAACTGCTGATTAATTTAAATATCGCCAATCTGAGTAACGAGGTTGTTGTGCTTGGCTGCGTGGGAATAGCCGCATTTGTGATACTGGTTACTTACATTATTGCCGTAAAAGTCATGGAAAATAAGGAATTTTAGGATTTGCAAAACCTGTCGGATTTTCATATAATAGAGAAAAGTGTCATTGAAAATTTTCACAGGGGATGAAGCAGATGATTTACATGTTATATAATCCGTTATCCAATAACGGGCACGGATATGAGGATGTCGTGCGGTTAAAGACGATTTTGGGCACAGACGCGCGGTATATGGATATCACGACGATTGATACGAAGAAGTTTTATCGCGGACTTCTTGAGAACGACGAGATTATTTTGTCCGGCGGAGACGGAACGATTAACCGCTTTATCAATGATATTTATGACGTGGAATCCGGGATTCTTATCCGTTATTTTAAGTCCGGCTGTGGAAATGATTTTGCGAACGATGTCAGAAATGCGTTTTCTGACGGGTTCGTAGAGCTGAATCCGTATATGAAGAATCTTCCGACAATAACGGTGAACGGACAGAAACGGTATTTTCTGAATGGAATCGGGTACGGCGTGGACGGATACTGTTGTGAGAAGTCGGATGAACTCAAGAAAAAATCAGGACGCCGAATCAATTATTCCCTTATCGCGCTGCGGGGGCTGCTTTTTGACTACAAACCGTGCAACGCCGTGGTGACGGTGGACGGGGAAGCGTATTCTTACACGCATGTACTGATGTCGCCGGTTATGAATGGCAGGTTTTACGGCGGAGGCGTTATGATTGCGCCCGCGCAGAACCGTCTGAACGAGGAAGGAACGGTGACGGTGGTGACGGTTCACGACCTGGAAAAATGTAAGGCGCTTTTCATTTTCCCGAAGATTTATTCGGGAAGGCATATCCGGCATACGGACGTGGTTGCGGTTCATACGGGGCATGAGATAACGGTGAAATTTGAAAATCCGACGCCGCTTCAGATAGACGGGGAGACCGTCAGCAGCGTAACAAAATTTACGGTTGAATCCGGCGTAAAAAATCACAACTCACAGGTGTTTGACAAAGAAATAAAAGGAGCTTAAAATAAATGAAAGTGGTTATTATAGACGGTCAGGGCGGCAGAATCGGGCAGTCTCTTGTGGAGAAAATTAAAGAGGCAAAGATTTCCTGCGATATTACGGCAATCGGCACAAACAGCGCCGCGACAGCCGCGATGTTAAAAGCGGGAGCCGACAGGGGTGCGACGGGTGAAAATCCGGTGCTTGTGGCGTGCAGGGACGCAGACGTGATTATGGGACCGCTCGGCATTATCGCCGCGGATTCCCTCATGGGGGAGATTACCGCCGATATGGCGGCAGCGGTCGCAAGATGCAGTGCTGTTAAAGTGCTGCTCCCGGTCAATATGTGCAAAAAGATTGTGGCGGGCACGCGTTCCATGACGATGAGCGCTCTGATTAGTGAAGCTGTCACGCAGCTTAGGGAAATGATAACCGCGTAAATATGTTTTATTTCTGCCATGAAGGCAGTTCTCCCGTTCAAGACAGGAAATTTATATCTAAGGGAGAATCAGAAATGAGTAACATCAAAAAAAGTACAACAAATATGGTGACGGCGGCGCTTTGCCTGGCGCTTTGCCTGGTGCTTCCGTTTTTGACGGGGCAGGTGCCGCAGATTGGAAACATGCTCTGTCCGATGCATTTTCCGGTACTGGTCTGCGGTTTTGTCTGTGGACCGCTATACGGGGCGGCAGTGGGATTTGCGGCGCCGCTTCTTCGGTACGCGCTGTTTGGGATGCCTCCGGTTTTGCCGACAGGGCTTGCCATGTGCTTTGAACTTGCGGTTTACGGCGGGATTTCAGGGTTGTTATACAGATTCCTGCCAAAAACAAAGGTCAATGTTTTTGTATCGCTTATCGCCGCAATGTTAGCGGGAAGAGTATGCTGGGGTATTGTCCGTGTCATTTTGACGAGTGCGGGGCAGTACGCGTTTACCTGGCAGGCGTTTATGGCGGGCGCGTTTTTGAACGCGGTGCCGGGAATCGTATTGCAGATTGTGATTGTTCCGGTGATTGTACTGGCGGTGGAAAAACAGCAGAGAGCTGAAAATACAGTGATTAAGCAGGAGTGTTTATGATAAAACCAATTCTTGAAAATTTGAATGCCGCGATTATCGGCAAGGATGAGGTATCAAAATTGATTCTGACGGCAATGCTTGCCGGAGGTCATGTTTTGATTGAGGATGTGCCGGGAGTGGGTAAGACGACATTTGCCAATACGCTTGCAAAAACTGTGGATTGCAAATTTTCAAGAATCCAGTTTACGCCTGACACGATGCCGAGCGATATCACAGGATCTTCTATTTATAATTACGAACAGCATTGTTTTGAGTATGTTGAAGGTGCGATTATGAGCAATATTATTCTCGCGGACGAGATTAACAGAACTTCTCCGAAGACGCAGGCAGCTCTTTTAGAGGCGATGGAGGAGGGAAGAGTGACGGTTGACAGCAAAAGCTACGAATTGCCGCAGCCGTTTATGGTTATCGCTACGCAGAATCCCGTGATGCAGAGAGGTACATATTACCTGCCGGAATCCCAGCTTGACCGTTTTATGATGAAGCTTAGCGTGGGATATCCAAAGAGAGAGGACGCGGTTCTGATTGTCAGAAACGTGATGGGAAAAGGTACCGGTTTGCGGACGGAACCGGTTATCAATGCGTGAAAATATTGCGGTTGAAATTCAGTATCAGTGGGGATATCGTGAATCAAACGGTATTTTTCATTACGGCTATACGGCATATTCGGATTCGGCGTTCTCATTGTCCAAAAGTATTATGGATAGTGATATTGCACAGCTGATGCTTTTGGGGAAGAGGACGAAGCGTAATTTTTATCTGAAGGGCAATGTGTGCGACAGTTTTAACGGCAGCGGATGGGAAACCTTAACGGATGAAGAAACGCTCCCGGCGGATACGGATGCGCTGATGACGCTGTATGCAATTTTTTCCCATACACAGGATGAGGAAACGCTGCAAAAATTTCTGAATGTGCATGAGCAGGAAATTACGCTGTTAAATATCAAAACACAGTCGCTTTTTTATCCGCTCAAGTCTCTATGCATCACGGCGGACAATCTTCGGCAGGCGGGCGATAATATCAGAACAGGGAAAATGAACAAGAGAGGCTATTCGTATTCCTATCAGTTTGTGGATTTAGATTACGCAAGTCCCGAGCTTTTTCTGTCATTGAGGAAAGCAACCGAATCGCATACGATGAAGAAATTTACAACCTGATGTTTGAATAGATGAAGGAATATTACAATGTGGAGCTTGAAAGACTGCCGTTTTCTGTATTTCTTGAGGAAGTAAATAAGGGACGGGCGGCGGTTTTACAGCAGTATACGGCGCTTGGGGATGGAGTTTCAGAGCGGGTGAGGACGCTTGCGGATAGTGTTAGCGCGGAGTGCGCGGGCAGTTATGAGAAGGCGAAAGCGCTGGAACGCTATCTTTATCAGTACCATTACAGTAAATCAATTGACGTACCGGCGGATGCAAATATGCTGGACTGGTTTCTGTTTGAAGGACGCGAGGGGTATTGCGCCCACTATGCCACGGCGCTTGCCGTCATGCTTCGCTGCGTAGGCATCCCGTCAAGAATCGAGGAAGAGACGGTTTTTGAGCTTCCGTTTGAGGAGGAGGCAGATACGAAGGAAACCGGCGAAAACATCTGGATAATGATGCTTGTCCTGCTTGGCGGAATGGTCATAAGCATTGCAGGAATTCTGTTTATTCTGGTGCTGCGCAAAAGAAATCTGTTAAGGAAAAGCGGCGACCCGGATGTGATTTTGCACCATCTCCTGTTTTTACTGGGAAAAACATATTTTCCGAAAGAAGACGGCGAGACTCTGGCGGAATATTTTGAACGGATTTTTGGGAGCGGGCGGCTGTCTGAGGAGTCGCAAAAGCGGCTTAGCGCGGTTTTGGGGCGGATGGAGCGGTACTGGTATGGGGACGGTCATATGGAGGAGGAAGACGTGAGGGAGCTGAGAGATGTAAGGGACGTTTTTTTGAAATGATGTATTAAAAAAAATACTTGATTTTTCCTGTGGAAAAGAGTATATTGTCTCTTGTCAAATATAATAGGAAAATAGGAGAGTGTGACAATGAAAAAATTTACTAAAGTTTTTGCAATGATGATGGCACTTGTTATGATGGTACTCGCTGTCGGCTGTGGTGCGAAGAAGTACACAACCGTTGAGGACTGGTACAAGGATAACACCAAAGAGTTTGCAGAGATTGAGAAGCAGCTGAACGAAGGTCAGACAGACGGTAAGATGTCTATTTACTGTGAAGAAAATGTTATCGTTTACAAGCTTGAGATGAACGAGAACATTTTTGACGGCGATGCTGAGACAAATGAACTGATTAAGACGACATTTGATTCTATGTTCGAAGCGCAGAAGGATACATACACAAGTCTGATTGACAGTGTTGCGGAGGAGTGCAAGATTGACGCGTCTAAGATTTCAGTACGTATCGATGTATTCGACTCGACAACAACAACAGACGCAGGCTATTCTATCTCATTAACAAAGTAATAAAAAACATAAGCTGCCGTTCTTACGAGAGTAAGACGGCAGTTTTTTCGTATATCTGTCTTTTAGAGTGGTTCTGACAGCAAATTACTCTTCTTTCCGGTATACAATGACGCCGTCGATAATTGTGTAGAGTGTATTCGTAAACGTATCCATCGGATTGCCGTCAAAAATAGCAATATCCGCGTCCTTGCCTGCTTCGAGTGAACCGACGCGGTGTTCGACGCGGCAGATTCTTGCGGCGTTGATGGTGATGGATTTGTATCCTTCTTCCATGGAAAGACCGGCACGGACAGACAAACCGGCACAGATAGGAAGATACTGAATCAGCGCTACCGGATGGTCGGTCGTGATGGCTGTTAAAACGCCTGCTTTGTTTAATTCGCCGCAGGTTTTAAAACTCATATTTTCTACTTCAATTTTATTCTTTGACGTTAAATCCGTGCCTACGATCGCAGGAAAACCGGATTCTTTAATATATTCCTTAATCAGATGACCTTCCGTACAGTGGTCGAGCGTGATATCGATTTGAAATTCTTTGGCGATACGGATTGCCGTTAAAATATCATCGGCGCGGTGTGCATGAACTTTTAAAGGAATTTCCCGCCTGAGAACGGGAAGCATGGCTTCCAGATCGGCGTTAAAGCCGTTTGCCGCGTCATAGTTTTTGGCTTTTTGCAGCGTTTCCCGTAAAAGAGCGGCGTTTGCCATTCTTGTCGCCGGATAGATGTCGCGGTCACCGTAGCAGACTTTGGGATTTTCGCCCAGCGCGGCTTTCATGGCAGCAGGGGCTTTGACAATCATTTCGTCAATGCATCTGCCGTGTGTTTTGATAAAAGCAAACTGACCGCCGATAACATTGGCGCTTCCCGGACCAACCAGAACTCCGGTAATGCCGGCGGCAATTGCTTCATGAAATGCGGCGTCCATGGGATTGATAGCGTCGACAGCACGAAGCGACGGTGTCACGGGTTTTGTGCCTTCATTGCAGTCGTCGCCAATCGTGCCTTTTTTCTCTTCCATAATACCGATATGAGAGTGGGCGTCAATCAGTCCCGGCATGACAATTCCGCCTTTAGCGTCGATAACGTCTTCCGATTCAATCAGTTTTTTATAATTTTTCACGCCTTTCATTTCTCCGACTTTGGTTATGGTTTTTCCTTCAATCTGGACGAAACCGTTTTCAATTTCGTCTCCCGCCATAGTCAGTATTTTTCCGTTACAAATAAGCATAGCCGCCTCCTGAAATCTGATTGATTTTAGTATGGCGGCTTTTTAACGGTTTTATGCGGGGAATTATCCCATAAAAAGAATAATATAGAATGGTAAATGTTGATAATATTTATAATATCATGTACTATTGCAATATATAGAAGGAATGTGACAGGAGGTTCTTTAACGATGGATAAGAAAAAAACAGAACGTTCAAAAACAGGTAAAATAGGATTTCTTTTTGTAGTATCGATTGCGATTCTGGCAGGGTGCGCATATTTGTTTACAAAGCACCTGCGGATGCAGGAGTATCTGGATAAAATGGATGCGTATGCAGAAGCGATGGACTATGTCAATCTGTTATCTGCGTGCGATGCGGTTATGGAATTGGATTCGGATAACGAGAGGGCGGAAACATTACAAAAACAGGCTGTGCAGAGCGCTGTAAAAGTGCTTTTGAATGAAGGAAATATTGAGGAGGCGGAAAGTGTTATTACGCGCCATCAGCAGATTGTTGATAACGGAACGTTCAATCAATTGTGGAGCGAGATTCAAAGTAAGAAAGAAATCATCGGAATACAGAAAAAGACGATGAAAGAAAGCTGGTATACTGTGGAGGAGTATGATAGGACGGGACATCTTACGAAGAGCAGCATATACCTGAATGACAATACGTTGTGGAAGTATACGGAGTATCGGTATGATTCTTTTGGAAATGTTGTAAGCGAAAAAAATTATTCAGAGGTCAATGTATTAACTTCTGATATAAAATATGAATATGTGTACGATATCGCAGGAAATATCCTTCAGGAGACATATGAAGATATGACGAATTTGAATAAGACCGTCACGACATATGAATATGATTCTGTTTCAGGAAAGCGGCTGCGTGAAAAAAACGGTGACAGCACAACGGAATATCAGTATTGGCAGGACGGAACCCTGAGACAGATAACGAAAAAGAATGGCAGCATAAAAGAGCTGTACGAGTATAGTGAGAATGGAATTCTCTTAAAACAGGCGACTTATGTGAATGATACGGAAGAATTACTCAGCGAATCGGTTTATAACGGCAACGGAGACATAGAAGCATATTACAGCTACGACGCGGGTCAGGTTGTTGAAAAGATGGAGTACCTGTATAACGCGGAAGGGATATTAACCAATGCGGAATTTATCACCGGTAGAAATCATATTACGAAATGGACTTATGAATATGAATATGATACAAAGGGGAGACTGACAAAAGAAAATATTTACTGGAGTGAAAATGAACAGGAGCCGTACTTAAATTTGTGGACGGCTTATGAGTACTGGGACGAATAAAATTTAAAAGTATCCCATATATCATATTTGTTTCGTCGTAAAAGGTAATTTACAAATATGATATATGGGGTGGTGAAAAAAACGATATATGTTTTTTAAAACGTATTCTTAAAATACAGGATGGCTTTTCGGATATCGTTAATCGGCAGCCATACCAGCAAAAGAATAAAAATAATCGCCGCGATGTTTCCAAGCGTTCTGCTTTGCCCGTCAAGCCATGTGATGCCCGCGGAAAACAGTGCAATCAGTACGACCATAAGAATTGCGGCAATAATGTAATTGCCCGACGCGCGCAGACAGAACCCGAACATGGACGCGGCAAACCAGAAAATGCAGAACATCATGACATAAAAAAAGATGACATAAAGCAGACCGCCTTTTTCTTCCATGCTGTCCTTTGCAGTGGAACCCATCAACGCGATTATCGCGATTGTAAAAATCAGTTTCAGGAAAAATCCTGCCGGGTTAAAAACGATGATTTTACCTTCATTTGTTTCGTCACTCATAAAATAGGACTCCTCTGTTTGTATATTTTTAATCATTATAACATGCTCCCAAAATGTTGCAAAGAGTAAAAAACATAATATAGGTTCCATAAAGTGACTGTTTCATTCACGGCAGTTTTTGCTCTGCTCTCCCATTACGCCGTTCAGAAACGTTCTGATTGCTCCGTAATATGTATCCGGGTCTTTATCCTGCGCCTGTGCATGTCCCGCTCCTTCCACAATCAGAAGCTCTTTCGGACAGCAGGCCTCCTGATATAATTGTTTCGTCATATCCACGGAAATCATGGCGTCCTCGTCGCCGTGTATAAACAGCGTAGGCGTGTGGCTATTTTTGACGGCATTGACAGCGGAGGCGTCTTTTAGATTATATCCGCCGCGCAGGCGGAGAACAAGGCAGGCGGTATCTACAAGAGGAAAAGCGGGCAGATGGAACCACTCGCCTATTTTCTCGCCAAACATCGAATAAGCGTCCGTATAGGCGCAGTCGGAAACAACGGCGGCAATATTATCAGGAATCGTTTCTTCTCCCGTAATCATTAATGCCGTGGCGGCGCCCATGGACTGTCCGTGGATGACGATGACGGCGTCGGGGTCTTTTGATAAAATGTAGGAAATCCATTTCATGCAGTCAAAATGGTCCGTCCACCCCATGCCGATAAAATCGCCTTCGCTTTCTCCCTGGCACCGTAAATCCGGTACAAGCACATGGTAGCCTTCTTCATGATACCAGTATGCGAACGGATACATTTCTTCTTTCCATCCGGTGTAGCCATGGAGTACCAGTGCCCATTTATGGCTGTCGTCATCTGAAAAAAATTCATTTGCAATCAGTGTGTAGCCGTCATCCGTCTGTGCCGAAATTTTCTGACGTTTGGCGTGCTCCAGCCATTCCTGCGTCTCATTCAGGGAGGCAGAACGGTTTCCTTTGATATCGGATGTCTGCACCTGCGCCGCGTAGCTTTCCACGGTAATCCGTTCAAATGCTTCGAGTTTTTCCATAAAGGACGGAACGAGCGTGGCGCTGACAAGAACATTGACCAGCGTAAAATAAAGCACCGTTACGATAATGGCGGCAGAGCAGAAAATAATCAGTTTTTTTCGTTTTTTCGTCGTTTTTTTTATCATCTTTTTATCCCGCAAAATCATAGAATGTCTCATTGCTGCAAGTATTGTCGATATTTGTATTTTACTATATCGGAGAGGTTTTTGCCAGTGGTTGTTGAGAGGGAATACGTGGAAATGATAGTGGATAACCGGGAACGTTATGTTTTTCCGATACAACACACCATATCTTTATCTCATCCGGTTATAAAACAGCGAACAGACCCAGTCACAAAGGGATAGATATCATCAGCAATTCATCGTCGTATCCAATTAACGGGACATCAATTAAAAATATATTTGGCGGAACTGTTATCGTATCAAAATCTGTAACATACGATTCTTCGGGGCAGGTTGTAAATGATAATAACGGTGCGGGAAATTATGTGGTCGTTCAGTTGAATGCGAAGTATACCGGTACGAACAACTATATCGTGGTCCGATATTTACATATGCTCAAATCACTGTATTGGTCTGTGAATCAGGCAATTTCCAAAGGAGATTATGTTGGGTTAGCAGGTTCAACGGGAGATTCAACAGGTCCGCATCTGCATATGGATGTTAATGCGTCGGGGGCATCTTATACATCTTTGGAAAATTCTGTGAATCCTATTTTATTTTTTCCAAATATCGCATTTGAATAGGGGGGAAAGCGTATGAAAAAGAACATTTTTATAATATTTTTCTGTGTCAGCTTCATTGCCGGCTGTGGGACAAAAGAAGAGACAGTTCAGGAACCTGTTACAATACAGGTTTTTGAAAATGATGAGCCGTATATCATTAAATCCTATAATACTGAAAAAGGAGACAGCTCATTAAGGGAGCTGGGCGGAAGTTACACGCCGGTATATTACGGAATGGATACGGATTTCATCAATATGGTATCGGAAGAAAAATACAATCAATGGATTGCCACATTTCAATCGGATTTGAATCCTGATGGGAAGTCGTGGGATACCTGTCTGCAAAAAGACTTTATTCAATATTTTCATATTCCCAAACAAAAAGTGGAGGAAAAATTGGGTGTAACATATACGCAGGAACAGATTGAAGCGTTCTATTCAGATGACCAAAAGGATATCAATACTGCGTTTAAAAGTAATTACGCAATTATGGCAGACGGCGAGTTGTATTCGCCTGTCTGGCTGGCAACGCATACAAAAAGGGATTACGAGGAAGCAGGAATAACCGCTGCACAGTTAGAGGAATATATTGTGAAATGGGATAAGGAGTATTTGAAAGAATATTGTCTTCCGGTTGTTTATCAGCTTACAAAAATGGATAAGAACTATGAGACGGGGACTGTGGAATGTATCAGGGAAGAACTGGATAATCTTTCGCTGTACGGGATACCGGATACGATACATGATGTGCTGGAGAAGGAAGCGTATGAGAAATATATGCAGCAGTTTATATTCGAATATATTGCGCCTGAAAGAGATCTTGGCGAATTGAATATTGTGAATATTTTATCGGAATTTAATTTTGATTATAATACCTTTTCGGATATGTGCCGAGGATATCTGTCTGATGAGGAATGTACTATTATTTTTTCAAGAGATTACGAAGCGATAGATGATTTGTTTGAGAGGTGATTATGAAAAAGAATGTTATTTTGTTACTTCTGTTGTTTGTGTTTATATTTTTTTCGGAAGTGAACGTTTATGCGGATGATTGTACATATCAATTTACAGAAACAATCATTTTTGAGCAGGATAAATATACGATGATAAAAGTAACGTGTACAGCCGTTTACTCAGACGGAAACTGGGTAATTACGTCGGAAAGTACGCAGACAAAAGACGTTTCGTTCGGTTATCAGTTAATTGAATCTGATTATTACCCGGGCGGACAGGATACGGTTGTATCAACGGCAAGAAAGTATTTTAATATTACGGATTCCAATAATACGATTGTCTGCCGGTTTTACATTTATTGTTCCGTAGATATTTATGGTGATTTAACGGACCACGGATATGTTATGGTAAATTAATTATATTATTGAATAATGAGGCGCAGTTTTAAATATTTACAGCTGCGTCTTTTTAATTGTTAAGTACAATTGTAAAAAACATTGAGAAAAACAAAGATAATTGCTATAATAAAAAAGTATCATTTTTGAGATGATAAAAAGAAAACAGATTTGTGAGGCAGTATGGCACAATTACATGACAATCGGGAAATTATAGAAAATTTCATATTAATCGGCGTCAGTACGAATGACAACGACGACGTGGAAGCGTCGCTTTTAGAACTTCGGGAACTTGTGAAGACCGCGGGAGCGTCCACGGCAGGCAGTGTCATCCAGAACCGGGAGAAGATTCATCCGGGAACGTATATTGGTAAAGGCAAGATAGAAGAAGTTAAGGAACTTCTGGATACGACAAACGCAACCGGAGTCGTGTGTGACGATGAATTGTCGCCGGCGCAGTTAAAGAATCTTGAGGAGGCGCTTGACACAAAGGTGCTTGACAGAACGCTGGTGATTCTTGACATATTTGCAAGACATGCTTCTACCAGCGAGGGAAAGATTCAGGTGGAGCTTGCCCAGTTAAAGTACAGAATGTCAAGACTTGCTGGGATTTACAGTTCTCTGTCAAGGCTTGGCGGCGGAATCGGCACAAGAGGGCCCGGCGAGAAGAAAATTGAGACGGACAGGCGATTAATCCGTGACAGAATCGGACAACTGAATCGGGAGCTTTCGGATGTGAAGGCGCACCGTGATGTTTTGCGGGCACAGCGCAGTAAGAATCTGTCGAAAGTGATTGCTATTGTTGGATATACCAATGCCGGAAAATCCACACTGCTGAATACATTGACGGGCGCAGGAATTCTTGCGGAGGATAAACTTTTTGCAACGCTTGACCCGACAACGAGGAGTATGGAGCTTGACAGCGGTGAGACGGTTTTACTTACGGATACGGTCGGTTTTATCAGAAAACTTCCGCATAATTTGATTGACGCGTTTCGCAGTACCTTGGAGGAGGCGAAATTTGCCGACATTATTATTCATATGGTAGACGCGTCAAATCCTGACATGGATACGCATATGCATGTTGTCTATAAAACGCTTCATGAACTGGAAGTATTTGACAAGCCGGTTATTACCTTGTTTAATAAAATGGATAAGGTAGAGGGAAACGTAACGTTGAAAGATTTAAAGGCGGACAAAACGCTGCAGGTCAGCGCGAAGACCGGAAAAGGGCTTTGGCAGTTAAAGAGCGTTATCGAAGAAATTCTGCGGCAGCAGAAGATTTATGTGGATAAGATTTACGACTACGCGGATGCGGGGAAGATTCAATTCATCCGCAAATACGGACAGCTTCTTGGCGAAGAATACACGGAGAACGGTATTGCGGTGAAGGCGTATGTTCCTCGGGAAATGGCGGATAAAGTATAAGAAAGGCGGAAAGAACTGTTATGAGCATGGCAGACAGAATATTTATTGATATGTGTAAAGATATTTTGGAAAACGGCGTCTCCACAGAAGGCGAGAAAGTACGACCGAAATGGGAAGACGGAACGCCGGCATATACGATTAAGAAATTCGGCGTGGTCAACCGCTATGATTTGTCGAAAGAATTTCCGGCAATTACATTGCGCAGAACGGCAATTAAGAGCTGTATTGACGAAATATTATGGATATGGCAGCAAAAATCCAATAACATTCACGATTTAAAGCCGCACATCTGGGATGAATGGGCGGATGCAGACGGTTCTATCGGCAAAGCGTACGGATATCAGCTTGGCGTTAAGCATCAGTACAAAGAGGGCATGATGGACCAGGTTGACCGCGTCCTTTATGATTTGAAAAACAATCCTTACAGCAGGAGGATTATGACCAATATTTATGTCCATCAGGATTTGCATGAAATGAATCTGTACCCGTGCGCTTACAGTATGACGTTTAACGTAACGCCAAATAAAGACACAGGCAGGTTAAAGCTTAATGGGATATTGAACCAGCGTTCGCAGGACGTTCTTGCGGCAAATAACTGGAATGTCTGCCAGTATGCCGCGCTGCTTCATATGTTTGCGCAGGTAAGCGAGATGGAAGCAGGGGAACTGGTACATGTGATTGCGGACGCGCACATTTATGACCGCCATATTCCGCTGATCAAGGAGCTGATTGCAAGAGAAACGTATGACGCGCCGGTATTTAAAATGAACCCTGATGTGAAAGACTTTTACCGGTTTACCAGAAATGATTTTACGGTGGAAAATTATACGACGGGACCGCAGATTGAAAATATACCGATTGCGGTTTAACAGGAGG
>CAJTZH010000067.1 GCA_910584325.1 uncultured Lachnospiraceae bacterium
TTGTGATTCCGTGGGCGGTTATTTCCCTGATAAAAAAAGACTTTTTTATGGCGGCAGGACTTGCCATTCTCTATGTCGTTGTGCTTGTCATCAGACAGATTATCGAGCCGAAAATTGTGGGAACGCAGCTTGTGCTGCATCCTGTCGTGACGCTTTGCGGTATGGTTGTGGGACTCAGTTTTGGAGGAATTATCGGCATGTTTGCGATTCCGATTACATTTTCGTGTATTATCAATCTGAATGAGAGAGGGGTCATTCATATTTTGAAATAAACTTATTATTCATGAGGTGTAACATATGTGGTTTTTATTTGCGATTTTATCCGCAGTTTTTGCGGCATTGACGTCGATTTTAGCCAAGGTGGGAATCGACGGAGTCAATTCTAATCTTGCCACGGCAGTACGCACTGTCGTTGTGCTGGTTCTGGCGTGGGGAATGGTATTTTTGACAAACGCGCAGAAAGGGATTGGCGCCATTAGCAGGAAAAGCTGGATTTTTCTAATTTTATCAGGGCTTGCAACGGGCGCTTCATGGCTTTGTTATTATAGAGCCTTACAGACTGGAGAGGTCTCTAAAGTGGTTCCGGTTGATAAACTAAGCGTAGTAATAACCTTGATTCTGGCGTTTATATTTCTGCATGAGAATTTTACGGCAAAGTCGTTTATCGGCGCCGTACTGATTACTGCGGGGACATTGATTATGGTGATTTGATAAGGAGATAGAATATGCTGTCATTTGAGAGTGATTACAACAAAGGCGCCCACAACAAAATACTGGAAAGGCTCCTGGAGACAAATTTGGAGGCGAGAGCAGGATACGGGTGCGATACATATTGTGACAGGGCGAAAGCCAAGATAAAAGAATATTGTAACTGTCCCGGCGCGGATATTTATTTTCTGGCGGGTGGAACACAGACAAACCAGATTGTGATTGATTCCATGCTCAAAGGCTTTGAAGGAGTTGTTGCCGCTGTAACGGGGCATGTGAGCGCCCACGAGGCAGGTGCCGTCGAATATACGGGACACAAGGTGCTGACAGTACCCCAGACGGAAGGGAAAATGCAGGCAGAAGACCTGAGGACGTTATTAAGAACGTTTTATGAAGACAACAATCACGACCATATGGTGTTTCCGGGAATGGTTTATATTTCTCATCCGACAGAGTACGGAACGTTGTATACCAAAAAGGAGCTGGAAGCGCTTTATGGTATTTGTAACGAATATAATATTCCTCTTTTTATAGACGGAGCACGGCTTGGATACGGGCTTATGAGCCGTGGCACGGATGTTGCGCTGCCGGACATCGCGACGCTGTGCGATGTGTTTTACATTGGCGGAACAAAGGTAGGAGCGCTGTTTGGTGAGGCGGTAGTGTTTACCCGCGGCAATATGCCGAAACATTTTACGACGACGGTGAAACAGCACGGCGCGCTGCTTGCCAAGGGTTCTCTGATGGGGATTCAGTTTGAAACGCTGTTTACGGATGATTTGTATTTTGAAATCAGTAAAAACGCTATAGACCGGGCAGAGGAATTAAAGGCGGTGCTTAGGGAAAAGAAGTATCAATTTTATATTGACTCGCCGACGAATCAGATTTTTGTGCTGCTGCCTGACGAACGGTTAAAAGAGCTTAGGAAGAACGTGTCGGTAGGATTCTGGGAGAAAACGGACGAGCATCATACGGTTGTCCGGTTCGCGACAAGCTGGGCGACGACATGCGAGGAAATTCATGAACTTGCGCAGATACTTTAAATGGATGGTAACCGGAAAATGAACGAGAAAAATAATCTCACGACGGGAAGCGTGGGAAAAACAATGGTGATGTTTGCCCTCCCGTATCTGCTATCCTGCTTTATGCAGGTGTTTTACGGTATGGCAGACTTATTTGTGGTAGGATTGTATAACGGTTCCGAGACAACGACGGCAGTTTCTATAGGAAGTCAGGTCATGCATATGCTGACGGTCATTATCGTGGGTCTTGCCATGGGAGCAACCGTGCGTATCGGACGCGCAGTGGGAGCGAAGGATGATACGGCGGCAAGAAAGACAGTGGGAACTACCGTCGTGTTTTTTGCAGGATTTTCTGTTGTGATAACGGCAGTGCTTCTGTTGTTTACAAAAAATATTACCGGTGTGATGATGACGCCTTTTGAGGCGGTGAAAGAGACAAATGATTATCTCGCAATCTGTTTTGCGGGCATACCGTTTATTACGGCGTACAATATTATCAGCAGCATATTCCGTGGCGCGGGGGACTCAAAGCATCCCATGTATTTTGTGGCGGTTGCCTGCATAGTCAATATTGTGCTGGATTTTTTATTTATCGGCTGTTTTGGCATGGGAGCGGCGGGAGCGGCGCTCGGAACGGTATGCGGACAGGCGGTCAGTGTTATTGTGTCTTTGTTAATGATGAGGAAACAGAATTTTGGTTTCAGTATGACCAAAAAGGATTTCCATCTTGACAGAGAGGATTTGGGACATATTTTAAAAGTAGGCTTTCCGATTGCCCTGCAGGATGGCCTGATTCAGGTGGCGTTCGTAGTTATTACAGTAATTGCAAACAGCCGCGGATTGATTGCGGCGACCGGCGTGGGCATTGTGGAGAAAATTATTTCGTTTATGTTTTTGGTACCGTCCGCGTTTTTGTCCGCAATTTCGGCAATTACGGCGCAGAATATGGGAGCGGGCAAACCGGAGCGGGCGAAGGCGTCTCTTCGCTATGGACTGATAATTACCGTGAGCTGGGGTATTTTTTGCGCTCTGTATAACCAGTTCTTTGCGCATACGCTTGTAGGGCTGTTCACAAAGGATTTGTCAGTGATTGCGGCAGGAAGCGCTTACTTAAAGTCCTACTGTTTTGACTGTATGTTTGCCGCGGTTCATTTCTGTTTCAGCGGGTATTTCTGCGGCAGTCAGAAATCAGTGATTTCATTTATTCATAATATGACGTCCATTCTGCTTGTCAGAATCCCGGGGGCATATTTTGCAAGTAAATGGTTTCCGGATACATTGTATCCGATGGGGTGGGCGGCGCCGCTCGGCTCTCTTTTGTCCGCGTTTATCTGCGCCGGATTTTATTTTTATTTTGAAAGGAAGAAGTCTTAAATGAATTTTAGAATGTTAAAAGCGTTTCGGGATAATTATGTATTTGATGAAATACAGATTATTGGCAAAGATGTAGAGATAGAAAATGTGGCGTATCATATAGCGGCGACGGTAAGATGCGGGTCGGAGGTGAAACTTTTTGCTTTAAGCCGCTGCCGCTCTTTTGATGAAATGAATGAAGAGCGTGCTGCTGATTTTGGCGAACAAACAAACAGAGAGCGGTTGACGTGTTTGCGCAGCGGGGGACAGTCATCATTTTTAAAAGAAATCCGCCAGGGAGAGCAGGTTCTTTCTTTTCGCTCAATGACAGCGGGAAATATTGAAAACGGTGATTACGCGCAGGGATATGTACTGTTTATGCGTCTTGCGGACGCGGGGTGGAAACCGGAGGACAGTGCATTGGTTTACGGAACGGACTGGAAAAATATCGCGTTGACCGAAGCTATACTTGAAGGAACATTTGACAAATTGCCGCGGCTTGATTTATCGGGAAATCAATTGCCGGTTACGGGAATAACGAGTGTGACCGCAGTTTCAGGTTTGCTGGAAATTCCGGTTTTACTGGAGACGGGAAAGGAGCAGACGGTTTTGTTTGTTATGGAGGACAAAACAAAAGCCTTTTGTTACATTAACAGAGTTTATTTACAGGATCTGTGGGAAGAGCAGGATCGTCAGTTTGCCGATGAGGAATACCGCAGTAAAATGCTGCGGCACATGAGTGAAGAACAGCTGGATGAGATGAAAGAACGAGTTGACGCGGCGGTGGAGAATATTTGTCCCAGGGGAAAACGGGTTTTTGTTGTGGAATACGAATGCACCGAAGACGTCAGCCTGAAATTTTACGCAAAAGAGTATTTAGATTCCGTTCCAAAGCCGTCTTATGGAGGTGCCATGATGGTTATGATGCATGCAAAAACGGATGAGAACACGGGAAAACACGGTCAAAAGCTGCAGGCGTGTGTGGTGGAAATGCCCGTGGAGCCGGGGGAAACAAAATTGGAGACAGAATTATTTTCTTATACGAAAACGATACCAAGCCGCAGCGTGCGGATTTTTTGATATAGCAGAAAAGGAGAAACGCCATGGAAAAACAACCTTTATTTCCACAAATTCACGGTATCATGCACGGAGGAGATTACAATCCGGAACAATGGCTTGACAGACCCGATATTTTAGAAAAAGACATTGAACTGATGAAAAAGGCAGGCATGAACTGCGCCACGCTTGGTGTGTTCGCGTGGTCAACGCTGGAGCCGCGCGAAGGGGAATACCATACGCAGTGGCTTTTTGACATCATGGATAAACTCTATGAAAACGGGATTTATACGATTCTGGCGACGCCGTCGGGAGCGAAGCCTGTCTGGCTTTCTGAAAAATATCCTGAAGTTTTACGCGTGGACGCGTATGGAATGAAAAATCACCGCGGATTCCGGCATAATCACTGCATGAGTTCCATGATTTACAGGCAGAAAGTACGTGCCGTCACGGAAAAGCTCATTGAAGGCGCGAAAGGACATCCGGGACTTTTGATGTGGCATATTTCCAATGAATTTAACGGAGACTGTTACTGTGAAAACTGCGTGAAACGTTTTCAGGAGTATCTTGCCCGTAAATTCGATAACGACATTGACAAGTTAAACAAAGCGTGGTGGACGACGTTCTGGAGCCACACTTATAACGATTTCAGCCAGATAGAACCGCCGTATGTAAACGGTGAGTTTTCGATTATGGGGTTAAATCTGGAGTGGAAGCGGTTTATGACATGGAACGTTACGGACTATATGAAATCGGAGATTGCGCTGTTGAAAGAAAAGACGCCGGATATTCCGGTGACGACCAATTTCATGCAGATGTTTGACGGACTGGATTACCGCGTTCTGGCAAAGGAGCTGGATGTGATTTCATGGGATTCGTATCCGGTATTTCATAACGATTACGAAAGTTTCGCGGACACCATGAGCCGCTCGGCGTTTGACCATGCGCTGATGCGTTCCATGAAAAAGGATAAACCGTTTATGCTGATGGAGAGCGCGCCGGGTCTCGTGAACTGGCATGATTTTAACAAGATGAAACGTCCGGGCGTGCACAGGCTGTTTTCGTTACAGACGGTGGCGTGCGGCTCCGATACGGTGCAGTATTTCCAGTGGAGGAAAAGCCGCGGTTCTTATGAGCAGTATCATGGAGCGGTTGTGGACCATCTGGGAACGGATGATACGAGAGTATTTAAAGAAGTCGAAGCGCTTGGAAAAGAGTTAAAGAAGATAGCGCCGGTTTGCGGGACGCTTGTGAAAACGCCTGTCGCCATGATACTGGACTGGGATACGATGTGGGCGGTTGAAGATATGAAAGGATTGGCGGATTCCACGAAAAATTATGTGAAAACGTGCGTGGATGTCTTTCGGGTGTTTTTAAAACTTGGAGTGGATGTGGATATTATTTCCTCCGAGGATGAACTGACGGACTACCGGGTCATCGCAGCGCCGATGATGTATCTGCTCCAAGGCGGTATTGCGGATAAAATAAAACAATTCGTACAAAACGGCGGACAGGTTCTGGCGACGTATCTGACGGGGTATGTGGATGAAAATACGCTCTGTTATCTGGGAGGATTTCCGGGTGACGGTCTGTCGCAGGTCTTTGGCGTTATCAGCGAGGAGATTGACACGCTGTATCCGACGGATAAAAACGCGGTTCTTTTTGCGGATGGAGGAAGCGCGGCAGTCTGCGGCTATGCGGAGATACTGCGGATTACGGGTGAAAATGTAACGGTTCTTGGAAGCTATCAGGACGATTATTATAAGGGACTGCCTGCCGTGACTGTAAACCGGTACGGACAGGGAAGCGCTTATTATGTGGCGGCAAGAATGGAAGAGAGCGGTATGCGCAAAATTATAAAAAAGATGCTTAAAGATTCGGGAGTAGAGGCTGTAAAACTTCCCAAAGGCATTGAACGTCATCAGCGGACAGCAGACGGTAAGACGTATTGCTTTTATTTTAATTTTACCGGTGAAGAGGCTGTAATTGAGAACGTATATGGTATGGAACTGTTTTCGAGGAAGGAGCTGTCGGGGAAATTAATACTGTCTTCATTTGAGATGGCGGTTATACTGCGAAAAATCGGATAAATCTTGAAAGTTATCGTTCAAATTTCTGGAATAGTATGGTATAATAATGTTAGATTATTAACAAAGTTTGGAATGACAGATAAAAGGTGACGGAAAATGGAACTATTTGACAAAAGACCGGCGGATACCGGAAAAAGACTGGATAAGGAAATACGGGTATATGATTTGCTGGACAGACTGGGAATACCGTATTTCAGAACAGACCACCAACCGGCAACCACCATGGAAGTCTGTAAGGAGATTGACAGTGTTCTGGAAGCAACCATATGTAAGAATCTGTTCTTGTGCAACCGTCAGAAAACGCAGTTTTATCTTCTGATGATGCCGGCGGATAAGCCGTTTAAGACAAAGGAATTATCATCCCAGATTAACAGTGCCAGATTATCGTTTGCGGATGAAAGTTATATGGAAGAATTTCTTGATATTCTTCCCGGTTCAGTAAGCGTAATGGGACTGATGAATGACAGGGATAATCATGTAAGGCTTCTGGTGGATGAGGATGTTTTAAAGGGAGAGTATCTGGGATGTCATCCATGTGTGAATACTTCCAGTCTTAAAATAAGAACGGCAGATGTGTTTGAGATTTTTTTAAAAGAAGTCCACCATGATATAACAGTGGTGCATTTGGATGGAAGTGAATAAATATAAAAGATATCCGGGAGGGTATAACATGAGGATAGCAGTTATCGGAATGGGAAATATGGGTAGTAAGTACGCGAGACTGATTCTGGAAGGAAAGGCAGGCAGCATGGAGATTGCGGCAGTGACCAGAATACGTCCCGAAAAAATGGAGTTTTTGAAAGATGTTTTTCCCGAAAATCTGAAAATTTATCCGTCTGCCGAGGAACTCTACGCAGGTTATGACAGAGGAGAATTTGAAGCAGACGCGGTTCTGATTGTAACGCCGCATTACGACCATGAGCAGCAGGTAATCGAGGCATTTCGGCGTGGACTTCATGTATTATGTGATAAGCCGGCAGGCGTATATACAAGACAGGCAAGAAATATGATGCAGGCATATCTGACCGCGAAGGAGAAAAAGCCGGATTTGCTGTACGGATATGTGTTTCATCAGCGGACGTTCCCTATCTATGAAAAGATGCGTGAAATCGTGGCAGGCGGAGCATATGGCAGTTTGAAGAGAGTGAACTGGGTTATTACGGATTGGTACCGTCCGGACGCATATTATACATCGAGCGCGTGGCGCGCTACCTGGAAAGGGGACGGCGGCGGAACACTATTGAATCAATGTCCGCATAATCTTGACCTGATGCAGTGGATTTGCGGGATGCCAAAACGTGTGTGCGGATTCTGCCACGAGGGAAAATATCATCCGATTGAGGTGGAAGATGATGTCACGGCATATCTGGAATGGGAAAACGGCGCAACCGGTGTTTTTGTGGCATCTACAGGGGAGGCGGCAGGCGTCAACAGACTGGAAATTACTATGGATGACGCGCTCCTTGTCTGTGAGAAAGGAAAGCTTCTGATATGTGAGCTGGATAAACCGGAGCGGGAATACCGCAGGGAGACGCAGGACGTATTTGCAAAGCCGGGCACATCATGGAGAGAACTGGAATGTCCGCAAGGCAGAGGAGCGTATGAGACCGTGCTTTCGGAATTTGCGCGCGGCAGTCTGATTGCAGACGGCAGCGAGGCAGTCAGAAGTCTCTTTCTATCAAATGCAATCTACCTGTCTTCATGGGAACGTAGGATGGTGGAAATTCCGGAAGAGGGAAGCGTAGAGGAAAAAGAATTTGAAATATGTTTTGAAAAATGGTTGAAAAGCAAATCGGGGATTTCATAAATTGAACAGGGTCTTTTAAGTGAGGAGAGATGCGTATGACGGTGTATTCAACTGTATTAATTTATCAGATAATTATGACGTTATTCAGTGTGGGCGCTATCTTATTAACTGTCAGACAGTGGAAGGAAGAAATGTCAAGGTCGCTTCTTTTTATCGGGATGTTGGCGTTTCTTTCCAATCTCGGATATCTTTTGGAATTGACGGCGGATACGACCGGTGAACTTGTGCCGGCGTTTCGGGTGCAGTACTGCGGTTCTGCTTTTATCTTTACTGCGGTTACCATTTTTATATTGAAGTACTGTGGGAAGAAAATTCCGGAACCGTTGATTTGTGTTTTAGCGGCATGGAACGGCATGATATTGTTAAGTGTCTGGACACATGGAATCAATCCGTTTTTTTCCAATGAGATAATTTTTGTACAGGGAAAATACCTTTCGTATGGCAAATACGGTAACAGAATTTTGTTTTATATTAATCTGTTGATTATTTTAGCGCAGATGGTGTGTTGTATTGCCATGTTGTTTCAAATATACAAGAAAAGCAGAAATAAAAAGTTCAAAAAACGTTGTCTGGTTCTTGTGGGTGGAATAACACTGATAATTACGGCATGTATTGTGCAGGCAAGCGATATTCTCGGCGGATTTGACCCGGTTCCGGGCGTGGAGATTATAGCCGTGCTTGTTTTTGAAATGACGGTTGTTGCGGTGCGGATTTTTGATAACCAGAATGTGCTGTACGCCCATATTATCGACGGGTTGAAGGAGCCGGTTATAATAGCTGACCAGGAATACCGGTTTATTGAGGCGAATAAAAAGGCGGTGGAAGTATTTCCGCATCTGGGAGAATTAAAACGGGGCGACGAGATTACCGACAGCCTTTTAATGTATACATTTAAAACAAAAAAAGACGGCGATATTATCAGCGACGAATTTATTATGCATACGGATGTACAGAAAATTGTACATCAGAACGAAGTGCAGGGATATGCTATGCTTTTGTTCGATTTGACCAAAGAGCGTCTTCAGCTGGAGGAACTTCAGATACTGAAAGTGGAAGCCGATATGGCGAATCAGGCGAAGTCGGATTTTCTCGCGAAAATGTCTCATGAGATACGGACGCCGATTAACGGTATTCTGGGAATGAATGAGATGATACTTAGAGAAAGCAGAGAACCTGAGGTGCGCAAATATTCCCATGACATTAAGAGCGCCGCAAAATCTCTTCTGGGTATTATTAACGAAATACTGGACTCATCCAAGATTGAGTCCGGTAAGATGCAGATTGTTCCTACAGATTATGAGATGGGGAGTGTTCTGGTTGATTTATATAACATGGTTGGAATCAGAGCCGCGGAAAAGAAACTGGATTTTTCGTTTGATATTGACGAGAACATTCCGTCTGAATATTGCGGCGATGATATGAGAATTAAGCAAGTGCTTGTCAATCTGCTGTCAAACGCTGTAAAGTATACGAAAGAAGGCAGCGTTAAGATGAGAGTGACGGGCTGGAGGGACGGAGAATACGAAGTTCTGAAGTTTATTGTCACCGATACGGGAATCGGAATCAGGAAAGAGGATATTTCCAAGATTTATTCGGATTATGTGCGCATTAACGAAGCGAAAAACCGTTACGTGGAGGGAACGGGACTTGGAATGAATATCACGGTTCAGCTTCTGGCATTGATGGGCAGCAGGCTCAACGTAGAAAGCGAATACGGCAAAGGCAGTACGTTTTTCTTTGAGCTGAGGCAGAAAATTGTCAACGAAGAGCCGCTTGGTGCATTTTGTATTGACATGGACCAGCTGGATACCAGCGTATATATAGAACATTTTGCGGCGCCGGCTGCAAGGATATTAGTTGTGGACGACAACGACCTCAACAGGAGCGTTTTTAGAAATCTGCTTAAAGGTACGGGAATACAGATATGGGATGTAGACAGCGGAAAGGCCTGTCTTAAGATTGTGACGGAGCAGGAATTTGATTTGATTTTCCTTGACCATATGATGCCGGAGATGGACGGCGTGGAGACATTCCATGCAATGAAGGAACTGGAGGGAAATCTTTGTAAGAATACGCCGGTTATTATGCTGACGGCAAACGCGGTAAAGGGAGCGAGGGAGAAGTATCTGGAGGAAGGGTTTAACGATTTTCTGACAAAACCGGTTATGCCGGATAAACTGGATGAAATGGTAACGGCATATCTTCCGGAAAATCTTGTAGAATATAGTACAGATGCAAAAGAAGAAGATACTATTGAAATTCCTGAGATGGAGGAATTTGACTGTGAGTATGCGCTCATGCTGTTAAAAGATAAGAAACTGTTACGCGATACCATGATTGATTTTTGCAGAACGCTTCCCGGTATCGAGCAGAAGCTGAACGGGTATCTGGACGCAATATCACAGGAAGAGGCGTTGACGGCATACCGTATTGAGGTTCATTCTTTAAAGAGTACGGCGGCAACGGTAGGAGCGCTTTTGCTGTCCAAACTTGCAAGACTGTCGGAAGTAGCGGCAAAAGAGTATAATATTGAAAAGGTCAGAAGGCTGCACCCGGTCCTGACGGAGGAGATAGAAAAGCATCGAGAACGGCTTTCCGTGCTGATGCCAAAGCAGGTAAAAACAGCGCCGGCAGATGTAAAAGAACTGCTGCCGTATTTTGAAACGCTAAAGGACAGTCTTCTTGACGGTGATTATAATGCCTGCGATGACGCGGTGAGCGAGATTACAAAGTATCAATATCCTACCGGACTTGAAGAACAGGTTGAACAACTGGCGGATTATATTTTAAATTTAATGGATGATGAGGCGATAACTGTTATAAATGAAATTATGACGGTAATACGGGAGGTGTTGTGATGAGGAAAATTGTATTGATAGGCAGATTTGACGACATTTCGAGGGAACTTACCAGTGTGCTTGCGAAACAGTTTCAAGTGCAGGAGTGTGCCAGTAATCCGGAACTCATAAAAGGATTTCTAAATGTGGAGAAACCAAATGCCGCGATAGTGAGTCTTGTGGGAGTAAACAAGGAGTACGGAAGGATTCTGGGAGTATTTAAAAATAATGAGCCAAAGATTCCTGTTGTGTGTATCGGAACGGAAGCGGAGCAGTCGACGTTTCGCGGTTATTTTAGGGATAACCAGTTTTTTACAATGACAAGACCGGTGAGCGGTGCCGCGATCTTGGACGCGGTGTGCGCAAAAACGGGTATGCTGTATGACCATGTGAACGGCAGGGTATTCGGAGAATCGGCTCCTGTTTTCGGGAAGAAGAAAATTCTTCTTGTCGATGACAACGCGATTGTGCTGCGGACATTGAACGGATTTTTAACACCGACGTACGAAGTTTATATGGCGACTTCCGGTTCAAAAGCACTTCGGCTGATAGAGAGAAACAGGCCGGATATGATATTTCTTGATTATGAGATGCCGGAGTGCAACGGATTGCAGACACTGCGCTTAATCAGGGAAATGGAGGGCGGCAGGACGATTCCGGTGGTGTTTTTAACGGGCGTAAACGATAAGGAACATATCATGGCGCTGCTTGCGCTGAAACCGGAAGGATATCTGTTAAAACCCGCAAGTAAAGATAAGATTATTGAGACAATTGAGAAAGTACTGGGAGGAAATACCTGATGAGTAAGACTGATGTGTCAGACAAAACAGATAAACAGCGGAACAGATTGGTATTAGACAGAAAATGGTTTTTATATGCTACGGAGTTTTTTGCAGGAATGTCCGTAATGGCAGTGGAGCTTGGGGCGAGCCGCCTGCTCGCCCCGTATTTCAGTTCTTCGCAGATTGTATGGACCATTATAATCGGAACGATTATGATTGCGATGGCGCTGGGAAATATATACGGCGGCAAAAGCGCGGATAAAAACCCCAATCCGGATAAGCTTTACGCGAGGATTTTGGTTGCGGCAGTATGGATTGCTGCAATACCCGCACTTGGAAAGTATATTATTCTGCTGGTATCGGCGCTGCTCATATTTACCGTGGACAGTAATTTTCTTATATGGGCGGCATTTGCGGCATGTATGATTATTTTTGTATTTCCGCTGTTTCTGCTCGGTACGGTAACGCCGTCTCTCGCGAAATATTCGGTGGAAAGTCTATCTGACAGTGGTAAAACCGTTGGTACGCTTGGAGCGTTTAACACGATTGGAAGTATTATCGGAACCTTTGTTCCAACGTTCGTCACAATACCGTCTGTAGGAACATCAATCACATTTCTGATTTTTGCGGGTATTTTAGGCGTTATTTCTGCAGTATACTTTATCAGCAGTAAGACGGGTGGGAAGAAAATAATCGTTTGTGCGGCTCTTTTTCTGTTGTGCTGCTTGCTGGGATATTCGGACAGTTTTGCGTTCTGGGAAAGCAATCTGGCTTACGAGGGAGAATCTGTTTACAATTATCTGCAGGTAAAAGAGGATGACGAAAGAGTCCTCCTTTCTACCAACGTATTGTTTGGCGTGCAATCAGTGTATATGAAAAAAGAAGGTTTAACAGGGATGTATTATGATTATGCCATGGCTGCACCGCTGATGACGGACAAAGAAAGCCCGGCAGAGTGCGACGTGCTGATTCTTGGTATGGGAACAGGAACATACGCGCTGCAGTGCAGGAAGTATTTTGGCATGACATCCATTGAAGGCGTGGAAATTGACGAGAGGATTACAAGACTGGCAAGAACCTATTTTGAACTGCCGGAGGATATTGACGTGACAACTTATGACGGCAGGGCGTTTTTAAACGCAGTGGATAAGAAATATGACGTGATTATGGTGGATGCCTATCAGGATATCACCATTCCGTTCCAGATGTCTTCCGTGGAATTTTTTTCCCTTGTGAAGGAACATCTGAACGAAAACGGCGTGATGGTCGTAAACATGAATATGCGTGGAAATGCGCAGGGCAGCATAAACCAGTATCTTGCAGATACCATTGCAAGCGTATTTTGTGAAGTGCATACGGTTGACGTGTATGGTTCTACAAACAGGGAGCTTTTTGCGTCAGATAATCCACGGATAGTAGAGAACATGAAGGAGAACAGCTCCGGGATAACGGATCAAAAATTATACGCGCTGATGAAGAATGTGGAGGAAAATCTATCGGTTTATGAGGCGGGAACGTATATTATGACAGATGATAAAGCGCCGGTAGAGCTTCTTGGCATGCGGGTGATTGACGAGCTGATACAAGACGAGATTACCTATTACAGGAATATATATGAACAACAGGGGCTTGACGGATTACTGGATTTTATATTTTAATATGAGAGTGGATAATTTTAGTTGGCAAAAGTGGTTCGGTATGATATATTAGGGTAAAGTATTTTTTGGAGGAATATAAGATGTACATTACATGTTTGGACCTGGAAGGTGTACTTGTTCCTGAGATATGGATTGCATTTGCTAATGAAAGCGGCATCCCCGAGTTAAAGAAGACAACGCGGGATGAGCCGGACTATGATAAGCTGATGAAATGGCGTATCGGCGTGTTAAAAGAACATGGACTCGGACTAAAGGAAATTCAGGATACCATAGCAAAGATTGACCCGATTCCGGGGGCAAAGGAATTTTTGGACGAGCTTCGGACATTTTCACAGGTTATTATAATCAGCGACACATTTACACAGTTTGCGACACCACTGATGAAGAAACTGGGATGGCCCACAATTTTCTGTAATTCGCTTGAAGTTGCGGAGAATGGCGAAATAACCGGATTTAAGATGAGAATTGAAAATTCCAAGCTGACAACGGTGAGAGCGTTACAGTCAATCGGCTATGAAACGATTGCCAGCGGTGACAGTTACAACGATTTGGCGATGATTAAGGCGAGCAAGGCAGGCTTTCTTTTTAAGAGCACCGATAAAATTAAAACGGATAATCCTGAGCTTAAGGCATATGAGACTTATGACGAATTAATGGCGGCTATCAGGAATGCCATGAATTAAAATTGCAGATGATTAAATAAAATCCACTTATATGTATAAAATTCATATATAGTGGATTTTATTTTGTAAAAAGTCAGTTGGAGTGTTAAAATATGGATAAGAAAAACAGGCATCAGAACCTAAAAGCCGGAAATAGTCATCATACAACGTCGCAGGCAGTCTATTTTTACCATAAAGCGATGAACAGCATGGTCGTTTGTTACAGAGAAATTTATTTTGTTGATTTGACGCAGGATACCTACCGCATGGTTTATCCGTATCTGGATTTTCGTTCGGAAATAGAGAGTTACAGAAATATCGGACAGTTTATCAGCAGGGAGATTCATACGTCGAACAGAGAAGAATTTGAAGTGTTTCTATCGCCGGATAATATCAGGAAGGAGCTTACGGACAAAGACTATACGGAATTAAAGTACCGCAGAAAGACGAAGGACAGCGAATATCAATGGAGTCATCTTGGTATTACGGTTGCAGACCGGCAGGATGGTATTCCGGTTACGGTAACGATTGCT
>CAJTZH010000068.1 GCA_910584325.1 uncultured Lachnospiraceae bacterium
GAATGGTTCAGACCGGTTTTTTTATATTTGTAATTTGTTCCGTTTTCGGATGGGTGTGGGAAGTGCTTCTTACTTTTGTCGTATATGGGAATCTTGTAAACCGCGGTATGTTATATGGTCCGTGGCTGCCGATATACGGCGTGGGAGCGTTAGCCGTACTCTTTATCGCAAAACACGGGCACAGCGCCGGTTCCGTGTTTCTGCTGAGCGGACTGGGCTGCGGAGTTCTGGAATATATGACTTCTCTTGTGATGGAATATGTGTGGAAAGCAAGATGGTGGAATTATGGCGGTATTTTCAGTGTAAACGGCAGAATTAATCTGTTTGTGATTGTGATATTCGGATGTATCGGATTGTTTTTTTATTATATTGTTGTGCCCAATCTGCAGTGGATTAAAAGGACGCTGGCAGTTCCGCTGACAACCATTACGCTGATTTTCTTTGTCATGATTGTTGCGGATTATATTTATTCACAGATTCATCCTAATATTGCGGCTATATCCAGCCACCGTCCATTTTAATGACTTCTCCGGTCAGATAGCCGGGAGCGGTAATCAGCCAGAGAATCATCTGGGCGACTTCCGTGGGAGACGCCATTCGGCCTGCCGGTATTTCAGCGCAGAGCGCGGCGTGTTCTTCGGCAGTGAAACAACTGTTCATCGCGGTATCGACGGCGCCGCAGGCAATTGCGTTTACACGGACGTTGCTTGGCGCCAGTTCTTTGCCGAGAGCTTTTGTCAATGCGTTGATTCCCCCTTTAGAGGCGGAGTAAGCTGCCTCGCAGGAGGCGCCGCACATGCCCCAGACCGAGGAAATATTGATAATGGCGCCGTGTTTTTGTCTCACCATATCGGGTATTACAAGTTTTGACATATGGAATACAGAAGTCAGGTTGGTGTTTATGATGTTGTTCCATTCTTCTGTTGACATGTCCTGAAGTAGTCCGATGTAGGAAATTCCCGCGTTATTAATAAGAATATCGATTGTGCCCAGCGTTTTTTTGGCATGGTGAAAAAGCATTTCGGCCTGGGTATAATCGCCGACATTTGCAGTGTAAATTTCACATTGCACGGGATACCGGGTAATTTGGCGTCGCACGTCAAGCAGCGCTTCTGTTGATTTACTGCTGTTTAACACCAGATTGTAGCCTTTGCTTGCCAGAAGCAGCGCCGCGGCTCTGCCGATTCCTCTGGAAGCGCCTGTAATTATCACATTTTTACTATTCATTCAGCGATAAGAATCCTTTCTTTTTTCAGTTAACAATACTATAATGAATATTATAAAATATAATTTGCATAAACTCAAGGAGTTGAGGGTTTCTGGAATATGAAAAACAGGAGGTTGTATGGATACACAGTTTGATTTAATTATTATCGGTTCCGGTCCGGCGGGACTTTCAGCCGCAGTTTACGCGGCGAGGGCAGGTCTTTCATTTATTGTTCTGGAATCAGCATATGCCAGCGGCGGACAGGTTTTAAATACGCATGAAGTCGATAATTATCTGGGGCTTTGCGGCATGAATGGATTTGAGATGGGCATGAAGTTTCGTGAGCACGCCGAGACGTTGGGAACGGAGTTTGTCAACAAGAAGGTAAGCGCAATTAATAATATAGAAGAAATACAAAAAGAAGTTGTCTGTGAGGACGGTTCTGTTTATCATGCCAAAAATATTATTCTCGCTACAGGAGCTGTACCCGCGCGGTTAGATGTACCGGGAGAAGAGGAGTATAGGGGAAAAGGTGTTTCTTACTGCGCCGCCTGTGACGGTAATTTTTTTAAAGGAAGACGTGTTGCGGTTGTCGGAGGCGGTGATACGGCGCTGGAAGACGCCGTTTATCTTGCCCGGATGTGCGAGAAGGTTTATGTCATTCACAGAAGAGACGTGTTTCGCGGAGCAAAGAGTCTTGAGGATAAGCTATACGCGTGTGATAATGTGGATGTGCTCTGGGATACCGTGGTGGAACAAATCAGGGGAGCGGATGTGGTGCAGAGTCTTTCCTTAATGAATACGCGGCTGAATATGCCGGGAACGCTGAGAGTGGACGGCGTTTTTATTGCCGTGGGCACCAGACCTGTTTCAAATCTTCTTGCAGGAAAGGTATTGATGGACGAAAGGGGATATATTGTCGCAAACGAGAACTGTGTGACAAATATCGCAGGAATTTATGCCGCCGGAGATGTGCGCAAGAAAAATTTTCGACAGATTATTACAGCGGCATCCGACGGCGCAAATGCCGTAAATGCACTGATTTTGTAGAATTTTGAAATGTCAAGTATAAATGTATAAGGAAAGCAGTCAAAAGGGTACAAATTATTTTGTTTTTTGTGCAATATAAACAAAAATAGTCAAACAAACGTTTTTCTACAAAAAATATTATGCATATACAAAAAAGGTACTTCAAAAGTTATCCACATAGACGCACTTAATTTTTGGCATATTTTCGAGTTATGCACTAAGTTATCCACCGTATCCACAATAAGACATGATGAATAATTACATGCATAAGTTTGCAAAGTTTGAATATACGTTTTGTGAAAAACATAAAAAAACAGAATTTGACAAAAAAATTATTGACATTTCGACATTATTTGTCTTTTTATTCATGAAAGAAATTTTAGAAAATAAGAACTTTTATTCGTTGTCATGCCTGTGAAAATACAGTAAAATCATTATAGTAAATATAAGGAAGTAATTTAATTTAAAATATAAAGGAGGAAAATGAAGATGCAAAAGGTAAGAAAAAGCCGTTTGAGCAAAAGAATCAGACAGGCGGCAGCATTTGCGGCGGGTATTATTCTAATGGCAGGCAGTCTGTCACTTGATTGCCGTGTCACGGCTGCAGAAGGCGGTATGAAGGATACCAATGGATTTATTGAAACGCAGGCACGGGAGGGTATTACGTATACCTTTAACTTTGCGGACACAGCCGCAGCGGTGTACGATTTTCAAGAGGGAGCAAGTGCAGTAGAAGGGACGCCGATGAAAAGCGCAGGACTTGTGACCGTAAATGCAGGCAATCAGGCAAAATTTCATGATAGTACGCATGGTATAAGCAACGCGGCGGATATTGATATTGCGGTGGCAGGTACTGTCAAAGTAAGTGTATACTGCTGTCAGTTTTCCGGTGATGTAACATATGCCATGACCAGCAGTACAGGTACCGCGATGCCGGTGACGTTATCGGCAAGTGGAAAAAATTGTGACGAAGCGGTCGATTTCTATTATAAGGGTGATGCGGGATGTGTAAATTTCAAAAACACAGGCGGATATCTGCACAAGATTGTTGTATCACCGATTGAAGAGAGTGAGATTCCTGATTTTGGCGGCGGCGATGAACCCGACCCAAACAGTCCTAACGGATTTGTTGCACCGGCGCCGGTGAAGGGAACAGTCTATACGTTTAACTTCGCGGATACGACCGCAAAAATCTACGACTTGCAAGGCGAAGTGATGGCGTCGCAAGGAACGGTAATGAAGAGTGCAGGACTTGTGACCGTGAATACAGGCAATCGGGCGAAATATTGGAATGACCATGGTATCAGTGGCGCGCTGGATATCAACATTGCCGTTGCGGGCAACTGTAAAATTAATATAGCTGCGTGCGCGTTCAGTGGCGCATCAGATACATATACAGTAAGTTCTCAGAACGGAACGGTCGAGCCGGCAACACA
Organism: uncultured Lachnospiraceae bacterium; assembly: GCA_910584325.1. GTDB lineage: Bacteria > Bacillota > Clostridia > Lachnospirales > Lachnospiraceae > MGBC120314. The sequence goes on from CAJTZH010000068.1 coordinate 3,673, forward strand.
GAACGCGAAGGCTGGTAAGGACAAAGAGCTTGTAACGTTTACTTACACCGGTGGGGAGGGAAGCGTAAATCTGGTAAGCACCGGAGGCTATTGCCATGCTATTGAGATTATTCCTGTTATTAAGACAGATAACAGAAAGATTGAAGTATGGGACTTTGCCGAAGTGCAGGAGAGTAATGCCGCGCTTTATCATAACAATATTGAACTTGATTTCTGGAAGAACAGCGGTCTGGTTGGGACAGGCAGCACAGGCGATAAGGATATTGAACTTGAATATACGAACAATTCCGATAAAACGGTGACTTTTGGCGACTTGACCATGAGGTATCAGGATGGAGACAGAATTTACAGCAGTGATGTGACAGGAAAGACCTTTAAATCTTTCAGTACAATGACATATTCTGACGGATATACTGCAAACGGTCTCTGGTACTGCAACGGCTCAGGTGGAAATAACAGACGTTACATTGTCGTCAAAAATGTGGAGGCAGGCGATAAAGTTGTAGTTTACATGGGTTCTCATACGAAGGAAAATAATTTAGTACATTTCCTGTATCAGGGAGGAGATGCCGTACAGGACGATACTGCGGACATCGGTTCTGAGCAGGGAAAGAAGTACGAATTTATCGCAAAGCATGACGGCGCCTATCAGATTTATGTGGGCAGCAGTACAAATGTAAAACCGTTCTGGCACAGGGTTATGATAGTGCCGGGCGCGAAAGTCAGCGGCGCGGTGGACGCTGCTTCTACCGGGGTTAGCGGATATGGTCTGAAGTTCGTAAATAATACAACGAATGATGAGATTACCGCCGATGTGGCAGGGGATGGCACATTTACCGCGGTTCTGCCGTCAGGCTATGAGTACACGGCTGTTCTCACAGGCGTGGCGGGATACGGATTAACCAGTCAGACTAAGACGGTCAGCGTGCCGGATTCGGCTGCGGTTGAAGGTATGTCAGGTATTCAACTGGTAGTGGAGCAGAAGGAGGTTCAGAAATTCAGCGGTAAATTTACCGGATTTGATGCAGGGGTGGATAAAACAAAAGTATGGGTTGTTCTCGCGGCTGCGGCGGATTCCCAGAAAGAGGATATATCATTCAGGATAGCGGCAGACGGCAAATTTGAAGTTTATGTGGAAAGAGGTATATCATACACAATCAAAATGGAGGGTGCGAATGATTATGAGATTACCGGAAACACAGAAGTGCTTTTGACTGCGGATGAAGAGAGGGAAATAAAAGTCGCGAAGAAAGCGTCCTACAAGGTAGCGGGAAAGTTTCTGGGACTTGACGGCAATGCGTCGGTCACTTCCTTAAAGTTTATAAATATGGAAGACAATAGTGAGTATGCTGCGACAGTTAATGGCAGCAACTATAGTGTTTCGCTTAGAAACGGCACTTATGAGGCAGAGGCGGCGGTAACCGGTTATAATACCGTTTCGCATGTAATTGTGGATAGCGCTGCAGTGAACAGGGACCTGTTGTTTGTTTCCACCGCGAAAGTGACTGCGATTCCTTTTGTGGCGGATATTTATGTGGGATATCCTGATAAGGGTAATAATTACAGTACTGTGCGGGATGCGGTAAAGGCATGTGAAGCAATGCGTCTTTCCAATGCTAATGACAGAATCACCGTCCACATTGCACCGGGCATATACAGAGAGCAGATTATTATTGATGTGCCGTATATTACATTTGTCAATGATGAACCTGAAAAAGAAGTGAAACTGACATGGTATTACGGTGTCGGGTATGTGTATTACAGCAGCGGCGCTGACGGATATTATTCTGAGGCGGCAGCTTTTGATAAGTTTAATAAAAATGCGGCACAGAAGTGGGGGTCCGCGACTTATATTAAATCAAAAGCAATTCAGTTCCGTGCGGAGAATATAACGTTTGAGTCTTCATTCAATAAATATGTGACAGAGGAGGAAATCGCTGACGGAGTTGCGCCGGGCGGCAATGATAAAAAGGACTATGACAGAACCGCGCCGACGGCGGATGTAACAAGCAAGGAAGGAACAGAACGTGCTGCAGCGCTTGTTGTGGAAGGCAATCAGTCCGAATTTTATAACTGTAAACTTCTCAGCAGTCAGGATACGCTTTACACCGGCAATAATATAAAGGGATATTTCAAGAACTGTTATATTGAAGGTAATACCGATTATATTTTTGGCGGCGGTGATTTTGTATATGACGGATGTGAACTGAATTTCTTTGGTTACAGCGACAAGCCAAACGGCGGATATATTACGGCGGCGGCAGACGGAAGCAACAAAGGATATGTATTTAGAAACTGCTATGTGACCGGCAATAAAGACATGAAAGTGGGTGCCGGCGACTTTGGCAGACCTTGGAGAGCGACTGCTACAGTAAGTTTTATTAATACGAAACTGGAATATGCAGATATCATTCTTCCAAGAGGCTGGAACGACATGAGCGGAAATAAGGCAGAGAATGCAAATTATGCTGAATATAACACGACTGCTGCTGACGGCGGTACGGTTGATTTAAGTGCTCGTGTTACGGGCGTGAAAACACAAAATCCTATTCCGGATATTTCTGTAGTATTTAATGGGTGGACGCCTGTATATTATAAGCAGGATACCGGCAAAGTATCCCTTACTAAGGCGTTGAGTATCAATGTTGCGGCAAAGGATACTATTAAGGCAGGCGACGTTCTTACTGCCGATTTTTCACTGGGTGAGAACGAATACAACAATGTATCTGTTATCAAATGGTATAGGGTCGCTGCCGATGGAAGTGAAGTATTGGTACAGTCAGGTGTGGCGCAGTTTGACCGGAGCTATACTGTTACGGCAGGCGATGCAGGTTCCCGCATCAAAGTAGTCGTGCTTCCTGAGACAGTAAGCGGTTATACCGCGGCAGAACAGACAGCGGTAACCGGCATGACTGTAACTGACGGCAAACACTAGGAACAGCGGAGTATCAGAACTTTAATGTTGTGAGGACTGCCTGTGCTACGGTACATCTGTTGTGTTGTAATACGATACTCCTCGGGAAGCAGAGACGGAAATATACTTGAAATTAAAATAAATTGTGGTATAATATTCCTATGGTACGAATTAATTGAATGACAATTTCGGGAAACAATGTCTATTGTACCATAATAACCGTAAAGGAGTTGGACATCATGCGTTTTGTTATTACTGGAAGAAATATTGAGGTTACAGACGGTTTAAGGGCAGCAGTGGAGGACAAGTTAGGGAAGCTTGACCGGTTTTTTATGGCTGACACAGAGGTAATTGTTACATTAAGTGTAGAAAAGGAGAGACAAAAAATAGAAGTTACCATACCTGTAAAGGGTAATATTATCCGCTCGGAGCAGGTAAGCAACGATATGTATGTATCGATTGATTTGGTAGAAGAGATTATTGAAAGACAGCTCAAAAAGTACAAGCATAAGATTATTGACCAGAAGCAGAATCAGGCGGCGTTTGCGAAGGAATTTGTTGAGAAGGACTTTGACGACGAGGCGGAAGTACAGATTATCCGTACCAAGAAATTTGGTGTAAAGCCGATGGATCCGGAAGAGGCATGCGTGCAGATGGAACTTCTTGGACATAACTTCTTCGTATTTTTCAATTCCGAGACAGAAGAGATTAATGTGGTTTATAAGAGAAAAGGCAATACATACGGTCTTATTGAACCTGAGTTTTAAAGTTGGTAGTTCATTTTTTAAATTTTATCCTTTCCGCAGAGGGCATTGCTTATGGGCAGTGCCTTTTGTATTTATGCGGGATAGACCGGATTTTCAATTTTGAAAGAATATTTTTTGAGAATATCTGTGTTTTATGCAACAAAAACTCTTGTTTTATACACTGATTATATATAACAAGAAAGCAGTTTATAAAACGGGAGGTAAGGGTATGAGAACGATATGGTTAAGTTTGCTGATGGCGGCGGTTGTTCTGGCAGGGTGCGGGACAGGTGCGAAAGGAGCGGATAACGGGTTACAGACACAGGCAGACATGACGGTACGGCAGGAAGAGACAAGTATGGAAGTGGAGACGAGTACAGAACCGGAGACTGAAGGAACTATTCGGGCGGAGTTTTCTCACGACAAAATTTATATGTCTGTGGAACTGCCTGCCGGATGGGGGTATGAGATAAAAGAGTTGGATGAAAAACAGGAGGGGGATACATGCGGCATTATTTTTGGACCGTCAGAGCAAAAGGAGATGCGTTATAATTTATTATATCATTCATTTTACGGAATATGCGCGACAGGCGTGACGATAGAAGAGCTTCAGCTTAAAAACGGCACGGATATCCGGCGGTATTCAGAAGTGATAGATAGTACGCTCTGGCGTGATATTGTTTTTGAATATGATAAGCCGGAGGATGAAAGGGGAACATATGTGTTGCAGTACTATGCGGACGAGAAACTGACGGAGAAGTATGAAAAGGAGCTGCAGGGGATTTTGGAAACGATTGTTGTAAGCAGATGACAGGGATAGGATAGATTTCCTACAAAGGAAAAAGACAGTTCCTTTTTATGCCGCATTTTGCATTTAAATTATCGTTGATTAATATCTCCGTTTTTTATATAATAAAATAGAAAGAAGACTTGGGCTTTTATACCCCGAATCGAAAATACAAAATACATGGAGAGATAAAGCGATGAGTGTTTTTAAGAAGATGTTTCCGGGTGGAGATATTAAGACAAAAGGGTTGATGGCATGGGGAACATACAAAGGTTTTTTTGTGACTGCACTGCAGGATGCGAGAACATACGGTTACACCGTTAAGATTACATATCATGCAGAACGCGGCGAAGATAGCGCGGCTCTGGTGAAGGAGCGTGTCTGCGAATTATTTAGAAGGCTCGGTGTTGAGCAGAAACAGTTCGGTGATTATATGGTAGAGGACAACTATATTAAGTTTGTTGAAAACTCTGCCGGAATAGCCGCGACTACAGCTAAGAAAATCCATGACAATGTAGATCAGGTCATCGCTATTTTGCAGGCGGAAGGCTGTGTAAGCGGATGTGAATTATGTGGAAGCAGTTATTCCGTTAATCCGTATAATGTGAATAATGCGCCAGTATTTTTATGTTCGTCTTGTGGCACAAGGGTAGAACAGGATATGGAGAATGCGAACGGTGAGGTTTTAAGCAGAAAATCCAACCCGTTTCTTGGTCTGATCGGGGCCGCTGTGGCGTCTGTTCTTGGCGTGGTATTATGGATTTTGATTTATCAGATCGGTTATATCGCCGGTATTGCAGGCGGAGCGATTATGCTGTTTGCGTTCTGGGGATATAAGAAGCTGGGACGTGCAATGGATACAAAGGGCGTTCTCATTTCTTTTGCCGTAGGTTTGCTTATGGTATTTGTGGCTTGTCATATTAGCTGGACGATTGAGGCAATTAAGGCATATAACGAATATTATGGCTTTAATATGGATTTCTTCTATATGAGTAAGAAATTGTTTTCCATACTGGAAAAACTTGATATTATGTCCGACTTTTTTATTGAACTTGCCATGGGATACGGCTTATCGTTGCTGGTAGCGTTTCCTACAGTTATCAATTCTTTCAAAGAATCAAGAGGAAGCGGCAAGGTAAAGAGATTATAGCTCATTGAGGTGGTTGATGTATGAAGAAATTTGGTTTTGGAGCAATGAGGCTTCCGCTGGTAAATTCCGATGATACGAAGTCGATTCATCAGGAATTGTTGAATCAGATGGTAGATGAATTTCTTGCGGCAGGGTATACATATTTCGATACGGCGTATCCGTATCATGAGCAGATGTCGGAACCGGCGATGAAGAAAGCGCTTGCTGACAGGCATGAGCGGAGCGAATATATTTTTGCGGATAAGATGCCGACCATCCTTGTGAAATCGGCAGAAGAATATCCGATGTATTTTAACAGCCAGTTAGAGCGTACCGGTGTGGAATATTTTGATTATTACCTGATGCATAACATGGGTAAGGACCGCTATGAGAAGACGCAGAGGTTTGGCGGATTCGATTTTGCCGCGAGGATGAAAGAAGAGGGAAAGATTAAGAACTTTGGATTTTCATTCCATGACGACGCAAAGACGTTGGAACGGATTCTCACGGAGCATCCGGAAGTGGATTTTGTGCAGCTCCAGATTAATTATCTGGACTGGGATAATAAAATTATTCAGTCGGCGAAATGTTATGAGACGGCAAAGAGATTCGGAAAGCCTGTTGTCGTTATGGAACCCGTGAAGGGTGGAACGCTTGCAAATCTTCCGAAAGAAGCCGAGGAACTGCTGCTTGCTTATAATCCAAAAGCAACACCGGCGTCTTACGCGCTGCGTTTTGCGGCAGGACTTGATAATGTGATGATGGTTTTAAGCGGAATGAATACGCTCGAGCAGGTCAGAGAGAATACGAAGCTGATGGATGAGCCGGAACCGCTGAGTGAGCCGGAAATGAACCTCTTGTCAGAAGTGACTGAGATTATTAACCGGAGTATGGCGGTTCCGTGTACCGCCTGTGGATACTGCATGGAAGTGTGCCCGAAGAATATTGCCATTCCGGGATTATTTGGTCTATATAATAATTATAAGATTAACGGAAATTTCTCGAATATGTATTACAACAGGGTTGTTTTTGATAAGGGGAAGGCGTCGGACTGCATCGGATGTCATCAGTGCGAGAAGAATTGTCCGCAGCATATTGCCATTCCGGACGAGTTAAAGCATATTGTCGAATTTGAGAGAAAGTAACGGGAGTATCCATGCAGACGGAGATTGAGCAGTATTACAATAAATTTAACGAAGAGAAACGTCTTGACAGAAGGCATGGCAGAGTGGAATTTGTTACATCCATGAAGTATATTCATAAATATCTGGACGAGATTGCGAGAGAGCGCAATAAAACGACAGAAGAAATTAAGATTATGGATATCGGGGCAGGCACGGGCAGATACTCTGTGGCGTTATCGGAAGAAGGGTACGACATGACCGCCGTGGAGCTTGTGCGGCATAATCTCGGACTTTTAAAAGCAAAGAACAGCGCCGTTAAGGCTTATCAGGGAAATGCCATGAAATTGTCGCGTTTCGCGGACGAGACATTTGATTTAACGCTGCTTTTTGGTCCACTGTATCATTTACACGCGCGGGAAGAGAAACTAAAGGCGCTGGCGGAGGCAAAGCGGATAACGAAAAACGGCGGATTTATTCTGGCGGCTTACATCATGAACGATTACAGCGTGATTTCCTATGCCTTTAAAGAACGCAATATTTTAAGGGCAATGGAGGAAGGAATGCTGGATAAGCAGTTCCATTGTACGGACAAAGCAAATCCCCTGTACAGCTTTATGCGGCTGGAGGATATCGAACAGCTCAACAGTATGGCAGGTTTGGAACGGGTGCAGATTATTGCGGCGGACGGCGCCGCGAACTATATGAGACGGGAAATGAACGCGTTGACGGAAGAGGAATTTCAGTATTTTATAGAATATCATCTATCTACCTGTGAGAGGATGGACTTAATGGGAGCAACCTCCCACACAGTAGACATTTTAAGAAAAATCAATAATTAGCGAGGTTTTCCGGGGTGTCGATAAGAATGCGGCACCCTTTTTTGATGTGCGTGAGTACAAAAACCATATCCCCGGCAGGGATTGACACGCAGCCAAGCGTCGGCGTTCCGTTAGAGCAGTGGAGAAAAATGGCGCTTCCGGCGTTCGGAACGCAGTCGGAATTGTAATCAATGGCGAGCACATAGCCGTAAGCGTCGGGATAATCGACAATATGTTCGGCGCTGTTCCAGTTTTCCGGGGAAACATCATTTGTTGTTACGAAACGGTTGTAGTATGGGGAAGACGAATCGTCCACCCAGTAATAAGTATCGTCGACATGAATATAATCCATTGTGGTACCTGGATTGGCGTTAATACCGAATGCGGCGCTAAATCCAAAATTTCCGGCGGGGGTTTTGGTGTCGCTTTCCGATGCTTTTCCAACGCCGTTTTTTCCTACAAATCCGGTGGTATTCATGATTTCTTCCCAAATACCGTCGCTGTTTTTTTCATGCATGGTAACGACGGCGTCGCTTCCTGTTGCTGCAACGACGATTAGCTGCTCGTAGTTTTTTGCGCAGGAGAACGTGGATACGAAATCATTCGAGGATATTTGTGAGGTGGAGTCATTTTCAGCGGTATAGGGAACGGAAGCGGATTCTGCTATTTGACCGGCACCTGCAATAATGCTCATAATGATATAAAAAAACTGTAATAATATTTTCTCCATAAATTCCTCCAAAAGGTTTGCAAATCATACCAATATAGTATACCATAGATTAAGAAAAAGAAGAATAGCGATGAGGAGAGGTGTGATGAGAAAACTGACAGCCGGCATAATACTGCTTTCTGTGCTTTTGGCAGGGTGCAGTCGTGAAAATAACGCGGATTGGGAAACGTCGGAAGAGCTGCACCGGATTTTTACTGAAGGCGAATCGTCTGTGGAAATGACTGCAAAGCCAGGAACAGAGGGTGATGAGACAGTATCAACGCCGGATGTGTCTGCAAAGAGCGAGACAATAACAGAGTCATTGGAGGAACCGGATATCAACGCGTATGTCAAAGTGCGTGATTATATCCCCGATATAGTGATTGACTTAAAATATGCTACGGAAGATAATTTTACGGGACAGGTTATCTATGATTTTAAGGAGGCATATCTGCATTATGGTACGGTATTAAAGTTAAAAAAGGTTCAGGAACAGTTAAAAGCGCAGGGATACGGATTGAAAATATGGGATGCTTACCGTCCGTTTTACGCGCAGGAGCGGCTGTGGGAGGTTTATCCGAATCCGGCGTATGTAGCGGACCCGGCGAAAGGAAGACGGGGACACAATCTGGGCAATACGGTGGATATTACACTCGTTTACGCGGACGGGACGGAAGTACCTATGCCCACAGGATTTGATGATTTCAGTACCAGAGCGGACCGGGACTATTCGGAAATCGAGGAGGATTTAGCGGCAAACGCGCTGCTTTTGCAGGAAACGATGTATGCAAACGGATTCACGGGATATAAAGGCGAGTGGTGGGACTTCACAGATACCGACAATTATACGGATACAGAGGAATTTGTTCCTCAGGAATAAAAATTGTAAAACAGGAGATTTTTAAAATGGAATTATGGGATATTTATGATAAAAACAAGAACCGCACAGGACGGACAATGAAAAGGAATGACTGGTGTCTTAACGATGATGAATATCATTTGACGGTACTTGGCGTTGTGGCGGGAAGAGACGGCAGGTTTCTGATTACGAAGCGTGTGATGTCAAAGGCGTGGGCGCCGGGATGGTGGGAAGTTTCCGGCGGCGCGGCAATGGCGGGGGAAGACTCGGCAGATGCGGTACTTCGTGAGGTAAGGGAAGAGACAGGACTCGATGTATCGGGGTTTGACGGTGGTTATATGTTTACATATCATAGGGAAAATCCCGGGAAAGGCGATAATTATTTTGTGGACGTATACCGCTTTATCGGTGAGTTTACCGAGGAGGATTTGCGCTTACAGCAGGAGGAAACAGCGGGATATATGCTGGCAACGGCGGATGAGATAAAGAAACTGGCGGAGCAGGGAATATTCCTCCATTATGACAGTATCAAAGAGGTATTTATTTTTTAAATGGTTTTGAAACCCGGCGGCAGGCAACTGCCGCTTTTTTATTGTTTAAATTTTTAGTAATGTCGAAATAAAAAAACATTAATTTGTATACATTGTATATTTTTGGAAAACATTATTGCAATAATTTGTAAGTTGTGATAATGTGAATCGTATAGGGCTTAATTGAATAGGTTCTATAAAAAAATAAAAGGAGATGGATTCATGAAGGTAGTAACAAAAAGAATTTTGGCAGTTGTATTGTCTTTGGCAATCATTCTGCCGGCACTGATTGTAACTGCGTCGGACAAGGTTATGGCGGCGGGGCAGGTTACAATTACGAAATCGGGGGGATGGCTGGAGAGCGCTTACGCGGAGTGGGCGCCGGTATCGGGAGCAACAGGTTACAGAGCATATGTTAAAAAGACGTCTGAAGCGGATTCCGCTTATGTACGGCTTGATAATGAGTTAATCCGTCAATATAAAGACGGTCACTGGCGCGTGGACGCAGTCGGTCTTGCGGCAGGCAGTTATATGATTAAAGTAGAAGCTGTGGTATCCGGCTCGTCCGTTACGGCAGTGACGACGGGGCTTACAGTTTTACCACATGACAGAACGGGGTTTGCATGGAAAAACGGTACGTCTTCAGGCGCGTATAACGAAAACGGAACATTGAAGAGCGGAGCAAAGGTTATTTATGTGACGGAGGAGAATAAGGATACCGTTACAGTATCAATAACGATTGACTCCAAAGGAAATACATTAGAGTGCAAGGGTATTCTGGCAATTCTCACTGCTCTCAAAAAAGGATATGAGACAAGTCCGGTCGCCATCAGATTTATCGGAAACGTGACAGACCCGGCAGGAATCGACAGTGATTCATTGTATAAAGGCGATTTGTGTATTGACAGAGGCTCAAAGGGAGGCATGACGCTTGAAGGTATCGGAGAAGACGCGACGGCGAACGGTTGGGGTATCCGTCTTAAGAACGCGTCGAACGTAGAGATTCGAAACCTTGGCTTTATGAACTGTAACAGTGCAGAGACGGATGATATCGGACTTCAGCAGGGTAATAACCATATCTGGGTACATAACTGCGATTTCTTTTACGGCCACGCCGGAAGCGATAAGGACCAGGTAAAGGGC
>CAJTZH010000069.1 GCA_910584325.1 uncultured Lachnospiraceae bacterium
GTTCGCAATCAGCTCCTCGTTGACAAAAACGACGGTGGAAACGCGCGCCTGCCCGGCGCCGCAACTAAACCGCCGGAACCGTTTTCCATTGACGGTAAAGCCGTTGTGATACAAATAGTCGTATTGTTTGGCGGTATCCATGACGACCGTAATGTAATCGGGATTGAACAGTGTGCGGTTAATTTTATCCTGTATGCGCGCGGCTTCGTTTCTGTTTACGCAAATGTCGATATAGTTTTCATACAGGCGGCGCTCCATCTGTTTTGGAAGTTTGTTTTTTGCTTGCAGGGTGATGAATTTCTGCGCAATCTGCTTTGCCGTGCGGCTTCCATTTTTGCGTTGGCGGTAAGTCAGCGTTTCCCGGTAATAATCTCTCGTTTTGATAAGAATTTCCAGTTTTTCTCTATCAATGGTGCGGTGTTGTACGTCGCGGATTGTTTTTTGCATCTGGCTGTCGGACAGCGCGACGATTTCATTGAACTTTTTTGATTCTTCAAATGTGTTTGTGACGGCATAGCCAAATTCTTTGAGCCGCGCGGAATGGTATTTTCTTGTATAAAGCGGTCTGTTAATCATCAAAAGCGCCTCCTATTTGTCGATTTTGTTTTTCAGATATTTTTTGCAGGATTCGTCAAAGCGGAAATCACGCTGTATTTTTGAAGCCATGCTTGTTATGGTATGATGTCCTTCAAAATCAAATGATGTCAGTTCCCCTCCGTATGTGTTATGGTTTTTGTAGTCGTAATTTTTGTTTGTCATGTTGCTTCCTCCTTTTGTTGCGTCTAACATATATTTCTCTCTTTCTGGAAATATTTTCCAAACAAGAACACATGTTCGAAAATGGTATTGACAAATAAGAACACATGTTCTATACTTAACTATGCCGGCACAAGAAGAAAGGTGATGCACTATGATGGAAGAGATTTTAGAAGCATATTATGCGGATAACGCAAAAAAGCTTCGCGCAGTCGTGAATTCAATTCTTTCCGGATTCGGGGGAATATCGGACAAGGATTATGACGATTTTTATTCGATTGCCAATGAAGTTTTTGTGCATATAATGAGAAAATATGACGGAGAACAGAATTTTGACGGGTATTTATATGCCTGTCTGCAAAATAAATTAAAGACCGAGATGACTGCCAGAAACAGAAAGAAAAGAATCGCAGACAGAAGGGTGATTTCCATCGATACGCCGGTGGGAGACGATACCGGCGCGACAATTGGGGATATGATTCCGTCCGGGTTTGATGTGGAGACGGTTGTTTTGGAAGAGATGGACCACATGTATAATGAAAGAATAGAGCGCTATTTTAGTGGTCTGAGTTTGATTCAGAGGCAGATTGTTGAGATGAAAATGGGGGAATTGTCCGTTTCTGAGATCAAGAGACGGTTACGGTTAAACGAAAAGCAATACAGGCAGCATTGCAGGGAATTAAAGTCGTTTGACAAGATTCAGGTATTACTGCGTGATGTTGATGCTGTAAACCAAATCAAAGGGGGCAATTTACGAATGAGTGATACAGTTACTATGGAAAAGAGCAAGGAATATAATCTGAGTGTTGTTTCAATTGCCAGGAAGATGGATAAACATATCCTGCGTTTCGATCATCCGCTCCAGAGGGAAGCCGATCAGTGGAGCCCGGCGATGAAAGGAAATCTGATTTCGGATATTTTACAGGGAAATCCGATTCCGGCGCTGATATTCGCGGAGCAGGTGGTCAATGACGTTGCTATTATATGGAATCTTGACGGGAAGCAGAAATGCACCAATATGTATATGTACATGAAAGACGGTTATAAGGTATCAAAAAATATCCGCCGCTTTCTGATTACGTATCAGACTGCCGTAGTAGACAAAGCGGGAAAGCCGGTATATGACGGGAATGGATTTCCGGTCTATGAGAAGAAGGAATTTGATATCAGGGGGAAGAAGTTTTCGGAACTGCCGGAGGAGCTAAGGGAGAAGTTTACGGACTACAGTTTTAAAATTACGCAGTATATCAATTGTTCCGGTGAGGACATCGCGTACCATATCGCGCGCTATAATGACGGCAAGCCGATGTCGGTGTCCCAGAAGGGCATTACAAGAATCGGTGAGGAATATGCCCAGATGGTCAAATCCATCTCCAATATGGCGTTTTTCAGGGAATACGGAGGCTATAAAGTATCGGAGTTTCGAAACGGAACGATTTACCGGGTGGTGATTGAGTCGGTGATGGCGGCGAATTATATCGCGGACTGGAAGAAAAAGCAGGAGGAACTGTGTGAGTATATCAGAGAACACGCGTCCTGTGCAGACTTTGAGCAGTTTGAAAATCTGGTGGGACGGCTTGAAAAAGTGATTACCGGGCAGGTGGCGGATTTGTTTAATTCCAGAGACAGTTTCCTGTGGTTTGCGCTGTTTGCCGGTTTTGTTGAAGAGGAGACGGACGATAAGAAGTTTATAGCGTTTCTGACGGAATTTGCCCGCTCTCTTCACGCAAAGAAGATAGCAGGCGTATCGTTTGACGATTTAAACGGCAAAGCGACGAAGGATAAGAATGTCGTGATAAAAAAGCTCAGTCATCTAAAGACGCTGATGCAGGAATATCTTGGGAAACGTGCTAAAGCGGCATGCGCCTGATGAATAATGCGTGCAAAATAGCTTTTTGCAATAAAACACGCAAAATTGCTTGCATTGATTTTTACTTTGTCATATAATTACTTTCGGGCATTGAGAGGATGCCCGCTCAAAAGGTAAGTTTGCATGATTTACCGCAAAAGGATAAAATGTTTTTTGGCAGAGTTTAGGAGGAGTGTTATGAAACCGTACAATGAGTTAAGCAAGGAAGAACTTAGGAAATTAAGAGAAGAATTGCTGGCAGACTATGAAGACGCGAAGAAGAAAGGTCTGAAGCTTGATATGTCCAGAGGAAAGCCGTCGCCGGTACAGCTTGATTTGGCAAAGGATATGCTGGATACGATATCTTCCGATTCGGATATTAATACGGAAAACGGATTTGACTGCCGTAATTACGGTCTGATGGACGGTATTCCTGAAGCGAAGAGGCTGATTGCCGAGATGATGGGTGTGTCTGCCGACAATGTCATTGTGTTTGGTAACGCGAGTCTTCCTATAATGTATGATACGGTGTCAAGAGCTATGACGCACGGCGTTTTGGGTAGTACGCCGTGGTGTAAACTGGATAAAGTGAAATTTTTATGTCCCGTACCGGGATATGACAGACATTTTGCGATTACCGAGCATTTTGGAATCGAGATGATTCATATACCGATGCTTTCTACGGGACCGGACATGGATATGGTGGAAGAGCTTGTTTCAAAAGATGCTGCAGTCAAGGGGATTTGGTGTGTGCCAAAATATTCTAATCCACAGGGTATTACGTATTCGGAAGAGACAGTCAGAAGAATGGCGGCGTTAAAGCCGGCGGCAGAGGATTTTAGAATTTACTGGGATAATGCCTATGCGGTGCATCATTTGTATGACGACAAACAGGACGAGATTCCTGAGATGTTAAGCGAGTGCGAAAAGGCAGGTAATCCGGATATTGTGTTTGAATTCTGCTCCACTTCCAAAATCAGTTACGCAGGTTCCGGCATGGCAGCGATGATAGCTTCCAAGGCAAACCTTGAGTATATCAGACAGGCGCTGACAATTCAGACCATCGGTCATGATAAGGTCAATCAGCTAAGACATGTGCGTTACTTTAAGAATTACGACGGAATCAAGGCGCATATGAAAAAACATGCCGCGGTGATGCGTCCGAAGTTTGAGGCTGTTGTGGCTACGCTGGAAGAAGAATTGGGCGGTTTAGAGATAGGAGCATGGACAAAGCCGAGAGGCGGTTACTTTATTTCATTTGACGCGATGGAAGGTTGCGCCAAAGCGATTGTCGCAAAGTGCAAGGAGGCAGGCGTTGTCTTGACAGGAGCGGGAGCCACTTTTCCGTACGGACATGACCCAAAAGACAGTAATATCCGTATCGCGCCGTCGTATCCGTCCGCGAAAGAGATGGAGATGGCGACGGAACTGTTTGTTCTCTGTGTGAAGCTGGTCAGCGTTGAGAAGTTATTAGAAAATAAATAGAAACGGGGCGTTGCCTATGTATAAATATGGTTTTATCGGAATGGGAAATATGGGTTCTGCCATGCTCGCAGGACTGGTTAGACGGTACGGCAGGGAGAATGTTATTTTTGCGGAAGCAGATACGAAAAAGATGAAAAAGAAGGCGGAGGAAGAGCTGATTGCCTGTACGGAGGACAACAAAGAAGTTGCCGCGCAGAGCAAATATATCGTGCTTGCCGTAAAGCCGGCCGTTTATGAAAAAGTAATCAAGGAGATTAGAGAATCACTTGATTATTCGAAAGTAATGATTTCTATTGCGCCGGGAATTACGCTGGAGGATTTAAGGACGATGGCAGGCGAGGACGTACGGATTGTGCGCGCTATGCCGAATACGCCGGCGATGGTCGGCGAGGGCATGACGGGCGTGTGTTACGACGCCAATGATTTTTCCGATGCCGAAATCAGGGATATTGAGAATTTCTTTTCGTCATTCGGTAAGATGCGCAAGGTGGACGAGAAGATTATGAGTGCCGTTACCTGCGCAAGCGGAAGTTCGCCTGCGTATGTATATATGTTTATCGAGGCGCTTGCTGACAGCGTGGTAAAGTATGGAATGACAAGGAAAGACGCTTACGAGTTTGTGGCGCAGACCGTTCTTGGTTCCGCGAAAATGGTGCTCGAGACAAAAGAACATCCGGGAAAACTCAAAGACGACGTATGTTCGCCGGGAGGAACTACCATAGCCGCGGTGGAGGCTTTGGAGGAAAACGGTATGCGAAGCGCATTGTTTAAGGCAACCGAGAAGTGTTATCGCAAGTGTGAGCATTTAGATTAATTTTACATGGAGGCGGATATGTTTGAGAGAGTAGGAAGAGAGCTTGTATATCACGGTTCGATACTGGACGTCTATCAGGACAGCGTGAACGTTCCAAACGGCAACGTTGCCAAATGGGATTATATCGGACATAAGGGCGCGGCGGCAGTCGTTCCGGTTACGGACGACGGTAAAATTATTATGGTAAAACAGTATCGTAACGCGATAGAGCGGATGGCTCTGGAGATTCCGGCAGGCGGAAGAAACGGCGCGGATGAACCGACAAGGGACGCGGCGGCAAGAGAACTGGAGGAGGAAACCGGTTACAAATCCGACGATTTGGAACTGTTAATTTCCATTGTACCTGCGATTGCTTACAGCAGCGAGATTATTGACATCTATGTCGCGAGGAATTTAAAGCCGTCCAAACAGCACCTTGACGAGGACGAGTTTGTGGATGTGTGCGAATATACGGTGGACGAATTATGCGAGATGATTTATTCCTTAAAGATTCAGGACGCCAAGACCATTGCGGCGATTATGACTTATAAAGCAAAGTATTGTAAATAAAATTCATGTTTTTTTCTGCTCTGCATATGATTAAATAGGAGCGATAGACAGGGGAAAACATGAAACAAGTTAATTTTAAGATATTAGGACTTGTGATGTTGGCAGGTCTGATAGCGGGCTCCCTGTTTGCGAACATTTACTGTAAGGAGAATGTAAGCGAACTGGGAGTTTTTCAATTTGATTTTATAGAAAAAATGCAGCGGATGAACGTGCAGGGGGGAGAGTTATTCCGTTATGTGCTGTCAGAGCGTATGAAATGGTGGCTTGCTATCGGTGTTTTGGCGCTTACCAGTGTGAATGCCGTGATTGTTTTTATATATCCGCTGATGTTTGGATTTTCGACCGGAACGGCATGTTCCATGATGGTAATGGTCTATGGTATCAAAGGCGTTCTGTATTTCGGGTATCTGTGTCTGATTGCGCAGTGCTTTTACTGCGCGTCGGTACTCTTTGAATTGTTTGCGGGTTCATGGATGCGCGGCAGAAGAGGCGCGTCGGCAAAAGGAATCGCTTTTGTAGTTTTGTCGCTTGTTGTAATCGCGGTGGGAGCGGCGTTAGAAACAGGTTTGTATATGAGCTTTGCGAGAATTTTTCCGAATTTTTAAGAAAAAAGGGAGATACCAAATGAAAATGATTTGCTTTTCCCGCCGGTTCTATATATAATGTTAAATATGCCAGCGAGATTGCTTATACTATGAGGTTAAATACGAATGAATGAGTACGTAAGACGATACATCATGTATTTGTCGGAGATTAAAAAAGCTTCTGTCAATACGGTTGTATCATACCGCCGTGATTTGAAAAAAATGACGGAATATTTTGAAAGTCAGGGAATAACTGATGTGACAAAGGTCAATAAGACCAATATTAATTCTTACATATTGTATCTGGAGCGGACTTGCGGCTCGACGGCTACACAGTCCCGCTGTATCGCGTCCATGAAAGCATTTTTTATGTATCTGCGCAATGAGAATGAAATAGACACACTGCCTACGGCAGATGTGAAAGCGCCGCATGTGGAGAAAAAGGCGCCGGATGTTCTTTCGGTGGAAGAGATGATGCGTTTATTGCAGCAGCCGGATTGTAAAACTGCCAAGGGAAAGCGTGATAAGGCGATGCTTGAACTTCTCTATGCCACGGGAATCCGTGTGACGGAGCTGATTTCACTGTGCCTTTCTGATGTAAATATGGAGCTGAGTTACATTCAGTGTCGTTCACGGGAAAAGGCGAGAATTATTCCGTTTCATCAGGGAACGAAAGAAGCGCTGTTAAAGTATCTGCTTGACGCAAGAATCGAGTTTGTGAAAGAAAACAATACGGATACTTTATTTACGAATTATGCCGGAGAACCGATGAGCAGGCAGGGATTTTGGAAACTGATAAAAGCGTACGCAGCCCAGGCGGGCATAGGCAAAGTGATTACACCGCATATCCTGCGTCATTCATTTGCGGCGCATCTGGTGGAAAACGGCGCCGATTTGAGAGCCGTGCAGGAGATGATGGGATATTCGGATTTGTCAAGCACGCAGATTTACGCCGCCATGGCGAATAATAAGATACGGGATGTGTATGCCAGAAGCCACCCGCTCGGGAGCAAATGAAAGAGAGTACCGTTGAAAACAGTACTCTCTAAAGTTATATGTTAATTGGTGTGACCGGTTATTCATATACGGGACGTTCGAAAACGGCAAACTCGCTGTAGTATTTAAAAATTGCCTTGGCGAGAATGTAATCTTTCGGAACGTAAGTGTTTACCCAGTAACGGGAATCTTTGGAATCATTTCTGTTATCGCCCATCACGAAGTAATTGTCCGCCGGTACGATGAAGGTGTAATCTTTGCCGGAGTACATCGTCTCATGAAGGTATGGTTCAGAGAGAACGTTTCCGTTGACATACACGTTGACGCCGTTGTCTTCACGCTTAATTTCCACTACGTCGCCGGGAAGACCGATGACACGCTTGACAAACTTCTGGGTCGGGTCGTCGGGATACTTAAATATAATGACGTCTCCGCGTTTCGGCTGTGAAAAGATGTAAGCAAGCCGGAATCCGACAAGGCGGTCCCCCTTCATGATAGTATGAATCATGGAGCCGGTCGGAACGGATGCGTTGATGATTACAAAATTATTCATCAGCAGGGCGAGAATAACTGCTATAATCAAAATTTTCACATATCCCATGAGTTCCTGTAAAATCGTTCTGTGTTCGTTGTCCTCGCCGTCGTCCGACATAGAATGTAATTCTTTTTCCAGTTCCTTAAGCGATTTGCCGCCGGAGGGACGTTCTGGTAAATCCTCCATAATATCTAAATCGTCTCCGAACGAAAAATCTTCCGGTTTTCTCTCATCTAATAACATGCTGCCTCCATATTCGAACTCTCTTACTGAATAAGAATGTTCATTATTTCGTTACTTCTGGCAATAAATTTCGTCATCGCTGCAGGCGCAAGCGGTCTGTAGCTTAAAGAAGCAAGGTCATAGAGCTGGCAGCAGATTAATTCGGCGTGTTCGCTTTCCGGATTATCAAGCAGGTATCTGACAAGGCGGTTGTTGGAATTTAAAATCAGCGTTTCGCCTGTCGGACCGAACATAGACGGGTCCATGCCTGCCATACCGTAAGCCTTCATCATATCCTGCATACGTCTGCTTTCTTCATTGACGGTAATCATGGAAGAAATTGCTTCGTTCTTTAATTTATCAACCTTAACCTCTAGTTTATCATTTTTTAACTTATTTTGAAACAGTTCTGTCAATTTTTCCTGAATTTCTTTTAACTCATCTTCCGAGGTTTCCTCTTTGAAAGCATCGGAGAGGTCGGCGTCAATACGGATAAACTTGACGTTCTCATTTTTTTGTTCCAGATGCGTGATAAACGGTGTGTCAATATTGTGGCGTAAAAGAACGGCATTCATATGCTCTTCTTTAAACAGATTGATGTACTGGCTCTGTTCCTGTTCGTTTGTCACATAGAAAATCTTGTTTTCGTGATGTTCCTTGTTTTCTTCAAGACATTCCGAAAGCGTCATATATTTGCCGGACAAATCTTTGAATATAATATAATCGTTCATTTTCTCGGCAAATTTTTCGTCCTTCAGGCAGCCGAATTTGATAAACGGATTAATGTCGTCCCAGTATTTTTCATAGTTTTCCTTATCCGTCTTGTACATACCGGAAAGCTTGTCCGCAACTTTTTTGGAAATGTAATCGGAAATTTTCTTCACAAATCCATCGTTTTGCAGTGCGCTTCTTGATACGTTTAATGGCAGGTCAGGACAGTCAATAACCCCTTTTAATAAAAGAAGAAATTCAGGAATGACTTCCTTAATATTGTCCGCGATAAATACCTGATTGTTGTATAATTTAATTGTTCCTTCAAGCGTGTCATATTCCGTGTTCAGTTTCGGGAAATACAGAATACCCTTTAAATTAAACGGATAATCCATATTCAGGTGAATCCAGAATAAAGGCTCTCTGTAATCGTGGAATACTTTGCGGTAAAATTCCTTGTATTCCTCCTCGGTACAGTCGTTAGGATGCTTGTTCCAGAGCGGGTTCTTTTCGTTTAACGGAACCGGCTTCTTTTCTTCCTTCTCATCCTCGCCGTCTGTGTTGTCTTCATTTACTGCACTGTCAGTTTGGGCATTGTTTTCCACCGGTTCTTCCTTTGGCGCGTTTTCGTTAATCAGGAAAATATCAACCGGCATGAACGAGCAGTACTTTGTAATGACTTCACGGGCACGGTATTCGTTGGAAAATTCGTAGCTGTCCTCATTTAAGTAAAGAACAATCTGCGTGCCGACCGTATCTTTATCGCCTTCGCTCATCTCATATTCCGTGCCGCCGTCACATTCCCAGTGGACAGGCTTTGCGCCTTCGCGGTAAGAGAGCGTATCGATGGTCACGCGCTCCGCAACCATGAAAGCGGAGTAAAAGCCGAGACCGAAATGACCGATAATCTGCTCCTCGTTTGTCTTATCCTTGTACTGCTCCAAAAACGCGGCGGCACCGGAAAACGCAATCTGGTTAATGTATTCGCCTACTTCGTCTGCGGTCATGCCGATACCGTTATCTGTGATGGTAATCGTCTTCTGCTCCTGATTGACGCTGACGGTAATCTGAAATTCCGTATTCTCGGGAATCGTGTACTCGCCGATGATATCAAGTTTTTTTAACTTAGTAATGGCGTCGCACCCGTTCGAGATTAACTCCCTGTAAAAAATATCATGGTCGGAATAAAGCCATTTCTTGATAATCGGAAAAATATTTTCGCTGTTAATAGAAAGACTTCCTGTTTGTTTTGACATATCAAATCACTCCTGTTCATCATTTATCATTTTTCTATTTAATGGATATCATAATGCACTTTGCGGGGAAAGTCAAGAAAAAATTAGCACTCATTGAGAAAGAGTGCTAACAAAGTGAAAAATCAATGCGATGTTCTGTCAGAAAACCGCATACAAACCGGTCAAAAGCTTTTTCCAGTGTTTTGTCCAGTGTAAAGTAAGAAAGAGAAGTTCCGGTGGTAAGACTTAACGTATTGTTTTCATATTTGATATTCAGAAATAAACCTGTGACGTCTTCCGGCTTAAAGTCCGGCGTTTGGGATACAATACCGGTAGTCCGTTTTTCATCGAGACGGAATACAAACTTAAAATAAGTAGGAAGATGGTTTCCTTTGATGATTTCATAGCACACGGGGCGCAGACGCTCCCAGGTATTATAGCGGCTTTGCGGTTCCTCGTCTGTATCCGTAAAGTACGGCGTATTTTTTGTGCCGTCGATGACAAAGGTAGAGTGCGTCTTAATCGTGCCTTCCCACAGTTCCATCTGCTCTAGCGTATCTTTCACAAGAAGAAGGGAAGTAAAGCCTTTTATATCGTTTATTTTAAGAAAAATCATAGGTGCCTCCTTGTATTCACACATATCTTAGTATAAAATACATTACAAATGAAAACAAGAGGAAATCTGTTTGTGGAGGAAAAAGAATGATAGAGGAATATTTACAGTATACAAAGACGGCAACATGTCCGTTCTGCGTGACAAAAGCGGCAGAAGAATATTTTGAAAAAGCCGGATTTGAGCGTTTTAATATGGAAGACGGATGGACGATAGAACGGGGAAAAGGATATTTTATGAATCTTTACGGAAGCTCTTTTATCGCGTTTTATGTGGGAGCGCAGTTTTCTTGTGACGGAAGGCTGACAATTGCCGCGGCGCATTCCGACCAGCCGTGTTTTGTTGTGAAGCCGAATGCCGTCATCGAATCGGGAAAATACAGAAAACTAAACGTCGAGGCATACGGCGGCGCGATTTTAAATACCTGGCTTGACAGACCGCTTGGCATCGCGGGAATTGTGGCGGCAAAGGGGAGCGACGCGTTTCATCCGGACGTGCGCGTTGTGGATTTTAAGAGAGCCATGCTTGTGATTCCGAATATAGCGATTCATTTTAACCGCGACGTCAATAAGGGCGTGGAGCTGAATAAGCAGAAAGATATGCTGCCGCTTCTGGGAATGATGGAAGCGTATGGTTCGGACAAACTGGAGGAGAAAGACTATCTTTTGCGGTTATTATCAGAAGAGACGGGCATAAGGGAGGAAGATATTCTCGATTACCAGCTTTACCTGTATAATTTTGAGGACGGCATGACAGCAGGGGCGCAAAACGAGATACTGCTGGCTCCGAGAATTGATAATCTGGCGTCTGTGTTTGCGTGCATGAAAGCGTTGACGGCGGGACGGACTGAGACGGGACTTAATGTAATTGCCGTATTTGACAATGAGGAGGTTGGCAGCAGGACGAAGCAGGGAGCGGGCTCAAATCTTCTTTTAGGGATTTTGGAACGCATTTACGCGGCGCTTCTTGTAGAGCGGGAAGTGTTTTTAAGGTGCGTAAACAGTGGCTTTTTCCTGTCGGTTGACGGAGCTCACGCACTTCACCCGAATCAGGGTGAAAAGTATGACCCGACGAATCCGATTTATATAAACGACGGAATCGTGATTAAACGGGCGGCGAATCAGGCATACGCAACAGATGCGGTGGCGGCGGGAATAATAAAAGAAATTTGCGGCAAGAATAACATTACGTATCAGGAGTTTGTGAATAAATCAGACTCGCCGGGAGGAAGCACGCTGGGGGCTGTCGCGTCCACGCTTCTTCCGATGAGAATGGCGGACGTAGGTATACCGATGCTTGCCATGCATTCGGCGATGGAAACGATGGGGGCAAAGGATTTGGAGGCGCTTGTCAGGTTGATTACCGGTCTGTTTGTGGCGTAACCGCTCTCCGTTTTCATTTTTTTATAATGCCTATTGCCTATCATGGAAATATATGCTATCATATGTAGTAATGAAAACTACATTATGGAGAGATGAATATGAAAAACTATAGAATTATTGTTGACAGCTGCTGTGATTTAACGCCGGAAATGAAGGCGGACGAAAGGATTGTTTCCGTACCGCTGATACTGAGTGTGGACGGTGTTGATATAGTCGATGACGAGACATTTGACCAGAAGGATTTTCTTGCGCGCGTTGCGGCAAGTAAGGAGAGTCCGCATTCGGCATGTCCGTCGCCGGAACTTTACAAAGAAGAGTATGAGCGTGCCGACGGTGATGTTTATGTGATTACGCTTTCGGCGGAACTGTCGGGAAGCTATAACAGCGCGCAGGTTGCCGCGAAGATGTATAAGGAACAGGGCGGAGCGAATAACGTGCATGTGTTTAATTCCTGTTCGGCGTCCTCCGGAGAGGTGCTTCTTGCCAGAAAGATAACGCAGCTTGCAGCAGAGGGCAGAGGCTTTGAAGAGATTGTTGAGATTGTAGAGAAATTCCGTGACGAGAAATGCACGTTCTTTGTTCTTGAGAGTCTTGAGACGCTGCGCAAGAACGGAAGACTGACAAGTATGCAGGCAGTGCTTATCAATGCCCTGAATATCAAGCCGATTATGAGAGGAACAAAGAAGGGGACTATTGAGAAGGTCAGTCAGACGAGAGGTATCAATAAGGCGCTGGTCAAGATGCTTGAAATTGTAGGTGAAGAGGTTCTGAGCCAGGAGACAAAAACACTGGTGATTGCGCATTGCAACAATAGGGAACGCGCATTATTCGTCAGGCAGGAAGCAGAGAGACTTTGTAAATTTAAAGAAATTATTATCACGTGTACGGCAGGCGTGTCAAGTATGTACGCCAATGACGGTGGAATTATTGTCAGCGCATAGGATGTTTTGCCCGCACAGTGATAATATAAAAAAATCAGAAACCGCAGAAAGTAAAAAAATTGCCAAGTTTTTTACTTTTTGTGGTTTTTTTAAGGTGATTATGATATACTGATAACAAGTAAATTGTTCGTGGAGGTATCATCATGTATTTAAAAGATTTTATGGATATGGAAAAGCTGCAGAAGATTCAGGATATGTTTTCGGATGCCACGGGGCTTGCGGCGATAGCAGTCAATCAGGATGGCGAATACATAACAGAGGGTAGTAATTTTACGGATTTTTGTATGAAATATACGAGAAATTCCAAAGAAGGCAACCGCAGGTGCGTGAAGTGTGATAATGAATGTAAAGGCGTTTATTACTGCCACGCAGGTCTGATGGATTTTGCTTCGGATATTATTGTAAACGGAGAGAAGGTCGGTTCAATAATCGGCGGACAGGTTCTTCCAAACGAGCCGGATGTAGAGAAGTTTGAGAGTATTGCGAGTGAACTGGGAATTAATCCGAAGGATTACATTGAAGCGTTATCCAAGGTTCCGGTGAGGACGGAAAACTCTATTAAGGCAGCGGCGCAGCTTCTTTGCGATACGGTAAACGAGATGGCGAACCTTGCTTATATTGAGTGGAAGAACGCGAACGAAATCAAAGTGATTGAGAATGAGATGGAGAGTCTTACCAAGAGCGTCAAGAGTATTTCCGACAAGACAAAAGAGCTTGAGACCATCGCTTCCAGACAGAATATGCTGACGCTGAACGCGTCTATTGAGGCGGCGAGAACAGGCGAGGCCGGTGTCGGATTTGCGGTTGTTGCGAAGCAGATGGGTGAGTTATCAAGACATTCTGCTGATATTTATAAGAATATTAAGGAAGCTTCTACGACGATATCGTCTTCCATCAAGAAGATTAACGAAGTTATTTAGAGCAAGAGGTTATGTATGGGACTATTGAGTGATTCAATGGTCCCTTTCTCTGATTTTGGGGAGAGCCGGTGCATACAAGCTATCTGGCTTCCGTGTAATGTTTTTCGAAAATGTTGATTCCTTTGTACAGCAGCGCCGCCATCAGGCAGAGTACACAGATGGAAAGCAGCACGTAATCCATTTTGAAAATCTGGCTGTTATAAATGATTACATAGCCAAGACCCGCACCGGCAACAAGAAATTCGGCAATGATAACGCCGACAAGGCACAGACCGATGTTTACTTTCATACAGCTGATAATTGAAGGAATGCTGCCGGGTAGAATCAGTTTTGTGAGAATGTCTTTCTTACTGCCGCCCAATGTGGTAATCAGTTTGATTTTTTCGGGACTTGTTTCTATAAAACTGGTGTAAAGTGATAAAATTGTTCCGAAAACAGAAACGGACACAGCGGTTACAATAATCGTTTTGTACCCCGTGCCGAGCCATACAATTAAAACTGGCGCCAAAGCCGATTTGGGCAGACTGTTTAATGTGACGATATAAGGCTCCATAATATCGGAGAACGGCTTTACCGTCCACATGAGAACTGCAGTCAGAAGCCCTCCGCCGATGACGAACAGAAAACTTGCGAACGTTTCGGCGAGCGTGATGAGCGTATGCCTGATGATTTCTCCTGTGGAAAGCATTTTAACGAGTGCGTGAAACATTCTTGACGGACTGCTGAATATAAAATCATTCAGAATACCTGCCCGCGCCGTAAATTCCCAGATTAGTATAAACAATAAAAGT
>CAJTZH010000070.1 GCA_910584325.1 uncultured Lachnospiraceae bacterium
GTATTCCCATGCCATTTCATCTTTATGAGCTTGTTTTGGGATAAACAGTTTAAGCGCAATCAGCAGTCATGCTCTCCGGCATGACCTCTTTTCCATACCTTGCTATACAGAATAGGACGGCGTATGTCAGCGAAATTTGGTACTGGGGTAGAATCTTGCTCTTAAAAAGTGGCGGATTCCGCTGTGCTGGCTTTCGCCGTTTTTTACCGGCTTGCGTGGCTTGGATTCTGCCAATTTTGCGGCTGCAATAAGCAGGCTTCCATGGAAGAGGAACTGACGCGACGACGGTAGGCGGTTATGATTATGTAGTAATAATCGACGGAAATGCGGAAATCGTTGAGTGCGGAATCCCTTATACGGATGAGGAAATTATGACGGCGCTGGAAAAATGGAACGAAGGCTTAGCCGTCTTTTTTTGACATGAAATTGCGCTCTTCTGCTGTCATAAACGCGGGTCTTTCTCAATATAATTAAATATCTTTAGGAAAGGACTGCGCAATAATGAAAATCGTGGGGAAACTGGTGCTTTTGCTCACTTTCACGCTCCTGCTGTGCGGCTGCAGCATATCGGAGGGCAGCACGGAAAAAGTGGCAGATATTGATTTTACGGTAGTAGAAGAGGAAAATCTCCCGCAGGAGATTAAAAACGTAATTGAAGAGAAAAAGGAAGACGAATTCCGGGTTATTTTTTCGGCAGAGGAAAACATGTATATTGCGATTGGTTACGGGAAGCGTGAAACAAGCGGTTACAGCATTGCGGTAAAAGACTTGTATCTTACCGAAAACTCTATTCGCGTAAAAACGAGTCTGCTGGGACCCTCAAAAGGGGAAACCATCAATGAAGAACCTACATATCCTTATATTGTGATTAAGATAGAAAATAGGGACTATCCGGTAGTTTTTGATTAAAGGGGGAACAAAATGGAACTGGTTAAAAAGAGTGTGCATCTGAACTGTGTGCAAAAGACGGTAAAGAAAATGAAAACGCTGGATGAGGACATGAATGTACCGGAACTGAAAAAGGACATCAACAAAATCATCTGCTGTACCCATGAAGCCGTTATTGAGGGAATGAAAGCGGCGGAAAAGAAAGAATCGGTCAAAGGGTATATCAGTTTTGATATTCTGTATCTGAACAGTGAAAACGGCGGACTGGAGCATTTGGAGGGGAAATTTCCTTTTGAAGAAAGCTTTGAATTTTCGGACGGGGAAGACTTCACGAATTTAAAGGCAAAGACCGCTATTGAGGATTTTGCCGTTAAAATTATCAACAGTAGAAAAATCAATATCAAAACACTGTTTTCCGTGGAATGTCTGGGCGACGAGACTGGCGAGGACGAAATTGTTGTGGACGTAAAAGACGACAACGTGCTTGTTCAGAAGGAAAATATGGTATTTTCGCAGATAAAAGCAAACGGTGAAGATACGTTCCGTATTAAAGAAGATATCGAGTTACCGAAAAATAAGCCGAATGTGCAGAATCTGATTTTCAGCGATATGCGGCTCAAATCAAGGGAAAGCAGGCTGATGGACGACGGCGTATACATAAAAGGCGATATCGGTATTTTTGTAATTTATCAGCCGGAGGGGGAAGGCGAGGTCACCCAGTGGTACGAAACGGCAATACCGTTTGAAGGGAAAATTGAGGCGCGGGGCGTCCGTGAGGAAATGTTTTCCATGATACCGTTAAGTCTTGAGGAGACGGTTGTGACCATGAAGCCGGATTACGACGGCGAGGAGCGCGTTATCTGCGCGGAAGGAATTATCCGGCTTGATATCAGGGCATTCAGCGAGGAAGAAACGCCGGTTGTCTGGGATATGTATTCTACCGGGCATCATGTGGATATTAAGAGCTGCGAGAAAAATTACCAGCAGCTTGTGATGAAGAACAGCCTCAAGGCGAGAGGATACCATAAGTATAAAATCGGTGAGACGGAAGAAAAGCCTTTGCAGATTTGTTATGCTTACGGAGAGGCGCACACGGAGCAGGTGAAGATGGAAAACGGCGGTATGACTGTTGACGGACTGGTTGATGTGACGGTGATTTATGTATCGGTCAATGATGAAAATCCGATGGCGTCGTTTACCTGTCAGGTGCCGTTCTCACAGCCGATTGCGATTGAGGAGCGCGTCAAGGATTCCGAGTATCTGTTAAACGTCTGTGTGGACCAGATCAACGCGTCTATGATTGGCGGCGACGAAATCGAGGTCCGCGCGTTTGTGGGCATCGAAGTGCTGGTGATGAACGTGATGGCGCAGAAATTTGTGGAGAGCGTGGAGATGAAACCGATGACCTCGAAAGAGCTGTCCGCGTTCCCGGGAATGATTGGTTATATCGCGCAGGGAGAGGAAACGCTATGGGATATCGCGAAACGGTATAAGACGACGGTGGAGAAACTGAAAAATATTAATAAGATTACGACCGATACCGTGAGACGCGGGGATAAGATTTTGATTGCAAGGTAACGGGAAACAACACAAAAATCCGGGAAAATGCGGTTTGTTTTGATAAGGGGCTGTGTGCTGACGGGAGTCGGTATGCGGCTTCTTTTTTGTGGCGGTAAATTTATTCGGAAATGTGAAGCCTATAAATTACTTGACATTTCTTCTGCTTCCCCTTATGCTAATCATAGCAAGTTAATCTCATACGCAGAACCAAAAGTTCTGTTTCTGAATGTCTTTCATTCTACAGTTCATTTTATGAGTCCTTGCTGAAATCAATTTTTAAAGGCAAGGGACAATTTCGATGATTACAGGTAATTTATTATCCCTTGCAGAAGGGGTAAAATGGGACAGCCAAATGATGTACTGAATTATTATTTACAAAGGAATGACCGCATTGCGGCAATCTGCAATTACTGCGTGGGTGAGGCGCTATTCACGCCGGAGAATATAAAACCCATGGACGGGATTTATTCTGTGAGGAATGTGAAAAATAAGATAACGCATATCCAGAGGGACATTTTAAGGCAGGCAGAAGTAAACGGAAAGAGACTGCTGATAGGGATTGAAAACCAGAATAACATTAATCTTATTTTTCCATTTCGGCAGATGGAGATGGATTGTTTGGAAATCCGCAGGCAGATAGAGGAATTGCAGGAAAAGAATAAAGGTGAGCCGGGGACGGATGATTTTATGTACGGCATAAATGAAACGGATAAGCTGATGCCGGTTATGGATATTGTACTGTACTGGGGGAAAGCCGCATGGAAACATCCCAAGACACTAATGGACATGCTGGATATGGAGAATGTTCCAAAGGAACTAAAACCTTTGCTAAACGACTATCATATCAATCTCGTTTCCGTGCGGGAAATACCGGATGAGGAGCTTGACAAAATGCAGTCGGATATCGGGCAGGTGATAGGGATTATCAAACATTCGCAAAGCCTGCCGGAACTAAAAGAATACATAGAAAAGCACAGAGAGGGATTTATGCATTTTTCAAGGAGCGCGGCGGACGTCATTGACGTATGCGTGGGAATCAGGGCGTTAAAAGAAGTAATGCAATATCATAAAAACGAAGAAAAGGAGGAAGAATGTAATATGTGTCAGGCGATTGATGATTTGGTAAGGATAAGCACTGATGAAGGTATTACCATTGGTATGGAAAAAGGTATTGAGAAGGGTATTGCAAAGGGAAAATCCGAGGCAGTTGTCCAACTGTTGGAGCAGCATGGTGCAATTCCGCAGGAGACAATCAACAGAATTGTTTCTGAAAAGAATCCGGAACACTTAAAACGCTGGCTGTTTCTTGCGGCGTCTGTGAAGACTGTGGAAGAGTTTTGTGCGGTGATGTGATGATAGGACATTTGCTTAAATAAAAAACAGCTAAGCGGCAGACGCGCCTGCCTCTTAGCTGTTTTTTGTTTTTAATTAATCTGTCCCGATTATTCTTCAACACCGTTCGCGAAGAAATTATCAAATTTATCCATTACTGCATTGTAGGTATCGTTTGAAATACCAGGAAGTTCCTTGCCCCATGATTTGGTAGCAAGCTTGAAGCCTTTTTCTACAGCGGCTTTCATCTTTTCCATGGTCTTCTCGTCTCCGCCGGATAACGCCATAGCGAAATCAAAGATACGGTCGGATGTCTGCTTTACGCCCCAGTAGCCGTCTTCGGAAATATCTTCCTTAGCCTGAGCGATTGTAGCAGGGTCAGCTGTGAAGTTACCGCTTGCAAGCGTCTTCCACATATCATCGGCAGTACCAATCTTGATTCCCTGGTCTTTAAACATCTTGGAAACAAGACTCTGCATCTGGTTGATGCGGTTCTGGCTGTCTTTCTTGAGCTGCTCGATGACTGCTGAATTGTTCTTCCTATAAGTAGCGTTGCTCTTTTCGTAAACAACACCTGTCTCTTTTTTGTTCTCAGTTGCCGCTTCAGAAGCCTTTGTCTTGGAAGAAGACGAATAAGCTGTAGTATAAGCTGCGTTGCTTGTTGAATTAACTCCGTTTACCATTTTTTTCCTCCATTCTGTTGTAATCCGTTACAACACGATATTGTTAAGTACATACTATAAGGAATAAAGTCGCCCTCCTTGGCTCTATGTGTACTTACGAAATATATATCGGTTTGGTACAAAAAAGAATTAATACTTTGTTGTAAAAAATTGTTAAATTTTTTTTCGAATTTTAACGACGTCTTTTTTCCATATCTTCATGCGGTACAGCACATAGATAATCAGAGCGGAAATGGCATTGCTGACAACAACGGACCACCAGATGCTCTCCACACCCATCAAAAGTATGTTCTCGCAGATAAACAACGTGAGAAAGCGGAAAATCCACATACGGGAAGCGTCGTTTGCCATCGTTATCATCGTGTGACCGCTGCCCTGGAACAGTCCCGTTGTCGCGTTATGGATACCGTTTGTCCAGCAGCAAATTGCCATCAACGTTAAAAAGTTTGTCGCATGATAAATAACCTCCGGCTCCTTCGAAAAGATGGAGACAATCGGGCGTGCAATAAACGGACGCGACAGAATGAGACCGCTGATAAACAGAAAGGTCACGGAAATGTACATGGACAGTTTGTATCCTTTTTCGGCGCGGTCTTTCTGACCTGCGCCTACGTTCTGTCCGACGATAGTTGCCGTTGCGGAGCCCATTGCCGTAGACGGCAGGGTAATCAGACTGTTTATTTTGTTGCCGATTCCGTACGCGGAAACGGCAATAGAACCATATTTTAAAACGTTGCGGCTCATCAGCAGGAAACCGAACTGCATGGTGCTTCCGCCGATAGCGGTAGGAAGTCCTACACGCAGGATGGACATAAGCTTTTCTTTTTCAAAACGAAACTTCTTATAGGTGAGGTAAATCAGGCGGTTCTTTCTCGTGAGCAGCAAAAGAGCGATGAGGGCGCATGGCAGTTTTGCCGTGACGGTAGCAATTGCGGCACCGGAAACACCCATATTAAACGTAACCATAAGAAGCGGGTCTAATATCATATTGATAATGACGCCGAGCAGATTTAAAATCATCGGTCTTACGGTATCTCCTTGTGACTGATAAACTGCCGTGAACATATTGATTGTAAAAAGCAGCGGCATATCCAGAATCACAATCCGCAGGTAGGTACATGCAAATGTGTATACATCGTCCTGTGCGCCAAGCCAATTAACAATTCCCGGAGTGCAGGCAAAACATATGAGCGCGCAGGCAACGGAAAAAACCAGGGAACAGAGGAAAATATGGCGTGCCATGACATTTGCCTGCTCATCTTCTTTTGCGCCCAGATATTGGGAAATCAGGATGGAGCCGGCGGTAGTGATACCCATGCCGAAATTGAGAATGATATTCTGTATGGGCGTCACAATGGTGATTGCCGACATATGGTCGGTTCCCAGCTGTCCCAGCCAATATGTGTCGGTGAGGTTGTACATCGTCTGGATGAAGCTATTGATGACAATGGGCACTGCCAGCGTGGCAACGACAGTAAGTAGTCTGCCGTTTAAGATGAGGTCTCTTTTTTCTGTTTTATCCATAATGTGTTCCACACTTCCTTTTGTTATTATTTTAACACTATTTTAGCTTGAAAAAACTGTATTTTCCACTTAAAATATATTGTATAGGACAAGTTTTACAGAAAAATTGCTAATACATGATAATATTTAACAGGACAGGCGGAGAAAGCAGATGGATGAGAGACTGAGAATCACCAAAATTAAGAGGGAAGCCTACCACAATATGAAGCAGGCTCATTTTCATGATATGCACGAGGTTTATTATCTGATTTCGGGAGAGCGTAATTTTACGATTAACGACCGTGTATTTCGCATCGGAAAAGGCGACCTTGTGATTATTCCGGCAGGAGAACTGCACAGGACGACGTATTTTGGAAACAATGCCCATGAGCGTGTTGCCATTATGTTTCATGACAGCGATATTGAAGATATTTACAGCAGCTTCGGAAAAGAATATGTGACTGAGGTGATGAATCATTTCTTTATACACATTCCCGAAGGCAGAAGAGCCTATGTGGAGGAATTGATGAACAGGATGCTTTATGAGGCGGAGGGGATTGACGAATTGTCGGATTACATGAAGAAAATATATTTTCATGAGCTGATTATTTTTGTCATACGTTGTTATAAGAATAAATCCAAGGTCAACGAGCTGGACGTGGCAAACGAAATTATTCAGAGAGCCGCCAAGTATATTTATGAGAACAGTGACAAAACGCTCGGTTTAACGGAAGTGGCTGACAAATTCGGTATGAGCAGTTCGTATTTCTCGAAGAAGTTTAAGGCGGTTACGGGGTTCGGATTTAAGGAGTATCTTATCGGTGTGCGCATTAAGGAGGCTTCCAATATGCTGTTGACCACGGATAAATCGATTACGGAAATCGCCATCAGCTGCGGATTTAATGACAGTAATTATTTTGGCGACGCGTTTCGCAGAATCAAAGGCGTGTCTCCCCACAAATACCGCAGAAATAACGGGATAGTATAAAAACTATTTATAAAATTTACGCTACAAAAATGTTTACTTCACATAAAAAATCGTTTATAATTAACAGATATTCTATCACGCTTTGAAAAGAGGAAAACCATGTCAAATGATTCAAAGGAGTTTGTTAACTCTGTAGTAAAACGGCTTGCACAAATGACTTATATACGTCCCGAAGAAATACCGAATATTGATTTATATATGGATCAGGTCACGACATTTATGGAGGACCATTTAAAGGATACCAAGCGCAAGTCCGACGATAAGATTTTGACAAAAACGATGATTAATAATTACGCCAAGAATGATTTGCTGCCTCCTCCCGTTAGAAAGAAATATTCCGAAGACCATATGATAATGCTGATTTTCATATATTATTTCAAAAACGTTTTGTCTATCAGCGATATCCAGTCGCTTCTGACGCCTCTTTCCGAAGGGTTTTTCGGCGGGCAGGGAAGCGTTTCGCTGGAAAAGATATATAAGGAAATTTATAATTACGAGCGCGGGCATATGGTAGATATTGCCAAGTTTATCAGTCTGTCGCAGAGAGATTCCCAGAATCTTTTTTCTGATGTAAAGGATGAGAACGAGCAGAAATATCTGCAGCTTTTTTCACTCGTCTGTATGCTCAGTTTTGATGTTTTTGCAAAAAAGCATGTTATCCAGAGCGTTATCGACCAGCTCAACGCCATGAGGGCACAGGAGCAGGCGCCGGATAAGAAATCAAAAAAGAAATAAAGGCGCCGGTAAATTAAAATTACATTAACATTTTTTAATAAAGATTTAATTCAATTTATGGTGACAATGATATGCATATATATTATAATTAAACTCGTAAAGCAAATAGGAAAATTGCAATTTTCTGGTAATTGAAAATAGCGGGCAAAAGATGCCTGCACTTATTTTAGGAGGAAACTATGGGAATTTTAGCAAGATTTAAAGACATTATGTCATCAAACATTAACGCGCTGCTTGATAAGATGGAGAACCCGGAGAAGATGATTGACCAGTACTTAAGAAATCTTCAGGAGGATTTGGGTAAGGTTAAGGCGGAGACGGCTGCCGTTATGGCGGAGGAGACGAGAGCCAAGAGAGAACTCGACGAGTGTGTGAAAGAAGTTGAGAAGATGCAGAGCTATGCGCAGAAGGCGGTTCTTGCAGGCAACGACAACGACGCCAGAACATTTTTGGAGAAGAAGCAGCAGCTTACGACGAAGCAGGCTTCGCTTGAGATAGCTTACACCGGCGCGGCGGAGAACGCGGCGAAGATGAGACAGATGCATGACAAGCTGGTGACGGATATCAATGAGCTGATTGCAAGAAGGGATACGATTAAGGCGAAGGTGAAAGTAGCCAAGACTACGGAGAGAGTCAATAAGATGACTTCAAGTATTTCTGGTTCCGAGGCGGACCTTGCGGCGTTTGACCGTATGGAAGCGAAAGCGAACCGTATGCTTGACGAGGCGAACGCAATGACGGAGCTGAATTTAAACAAGCCGGGCAGCACCATCGAGCAGATGCAGGCAAAGTATGACCATGTTCCTTCTTCTGCGGTTGACGACGAGCTTGCGGCACTGAAGGCTGAACTGGGTATTCAGCAGTAGGTTTAGGCTTCATTACATGAATCGTTAATATGCCCCATATACCATATATGCGGCGAAGCGGTTTTGATTGCCGCTTTATCGCGTATGGTACATGGGGCATTTTTCGGAAATTTGAGGATGAATGGATTGATACGATGGGAAATATTTACGATACATTAAATGAACAACAAAAACAAGGCGTTCTGACAACAGAGGGACCGGTGCTGATTCTTGCGGGAGCAGGTTCGGGAAAGACCCGTGTGCTGACGCACCGCATTGCTTATCTGATTGAGGAACAGGGTGTTGCGCCTTACAATATCATGGCAATTACATTTACAAACAAGGCAGCGAAGGAAATGCGCGAGAGAGTGGATAATCTTGTGGAATTTGGCGCCGAGGGCGTGTGGGTATGTACGTTTCACGCCACATGCGTGCGCATTTTAAGAAGATTTATCGAGCGTCTTGGATACAAAACGAATTTTACCATTTACGATACGGACGACCAGAAGAGTATCGTGAAGGATATTATAAAGAGGATGAATCTTGACCCGAAGATGTACAAGGAGAGAACGATTCTTTCGGCAATTTCTTCGGCAAAAGATGAACTGATTGGACCGGACGAGCTGCTGATTCGCGCCGGTACAAATTACGGGGAGCGGAAAACGGCGGAAATTTATCTGGAGTATCAGAATACGCTGAAAAAAAATAACGCCGTGGATTTTGATGATTTAATTTGTCTGACGGTGGAGTTGTTCCGGGAATGTCCCGACGTGCTGGAGCACTATCAGGAGCGGTTCCGTTATATTATGGTGGACGAGTATCAGGATACGAACACGGCGCAGTTTAAGCTGATTAGTCTGTTGGCGTCAAAGTATGAAAATCTTTGTGTGGTCGGAGACGACGACCAGTCGATTTACAAGTTCCGCGGCGCAAATATCGCGAATATTCTTGATTTTGAAGAGACCTATCCCGACGCCGTGGTGATTAAGTTAGAGCAGAACTACCGCTCCGTACAGAACATTTTAAATGCGGCAAACGGCGTTATCAGCCACAACTTGGGAAGAAAAGACAAAGCGCTCTGGTCAGATAAGGGCGAGGGCGACAAAGTGTTTTTTAATGTGTATGACAATGGGATTGAGGAAGCAGAGGGCGTTGTCGCGGATATTCAGGCGAAGGTTTTAAGAGAAGGCTATTCTTATAAGGACTGTGCCGTGCTTTACCGCACCAACGCGCAGTCAAGAGCGTTGGAGGAGCGTTTTATCGTGGCAAATGTTCCGTATCGTGTCTACGGCGGCGTGAATTTCTATCAGCGCAAGGAAATCAAGGATATTCTCGCCTATCTGAAGACAATAGATAACGGGTTTGACGATTTGGCGGTCAAGCGGATTATTAACGTGCCAAAGCGGGGCATCGGCGCAGCGACGATTGCGAAGATCGATACATACGCTATTGAGCGGGAATTTAATTTTTTTGACGCGCTTGATGTTGTGGAAGACGTGCCGGGAATCGGCAGGGCGGCGGTCAAAATTAACACGTTTGTTGATTTTATCGACGTACTGCGCAGCAAAGCGGCGTCCATGTCCGTCAGCGGGCTGATCAAGGAAGTGATTGAGAGTACGGGATATTATCAGCTTATTGAAGACGAGGCGGTAAGCGACGACGAAATTGCGGACAGGAGAGCCAATCTTGAGGAACTGATTTCCAAGGCGGTGACGTATGAGGAAGGGGCGGATTCACCGGCGCTTAGTGGATTTCTGGAGGAAGTTGCGCTGGTTGCGGATATTGACAATATGGACGATTCTGTGAACCGTGTTTCGCTGATGACCCTTCACAGCGCGAAGGGCCTGGAGTTTCCGGCTGTGTACCTGACGGGAATGGAGGACGGACTGTTTCCAAGCTACATGACGATTTCTACCGGAAACATGGATGATATCGAGGAAGAGCGGCGCCTTTGTTATGTGGGCATCACACGCGCCATGAAAAGCCTGCATTTAAGCTGCGCAAGGCAGCGGATGATTCGGGGTGAGACGCAGTACAATACGGTATCGAGGTTTATTAAGGAAATTCCGCCGCTTCTTTTGGAGAAGCGTGAAAATGGTTTTACAGCGGGCGTGAAGCCTTTCGTGCAGCGCGCGTCGTTTCTGGAGGACGACGGGAATTTTGGCAAAAGGAAACTTTTGGGTCCGTATGCCGCAGGTAAAACGATGCCGAGAAGTACGACGAATTACAGCACCGTGAAATCTATCGGAAATCCGAAGGATTCTAAGCCGGAGTACGGCGTGGGCGATACGGTTTCCCATGTGAAATTCGGCACGGGAATTGTTAAAAATATTGTGGAGGGCGGCCGTGATTTTGAGGTGACGGTAGAATTTGAAAATTTTGGCGTCAAAAAAATGTTCGCAAGTTTTGCAAAATTAAAAAAACAGTAGTAAAAAATCCCATTTAGTGGTATAATATCCGTAATCGAACTGAAATAATAACGAAAGGTTGTGTTGTGATGAGTATGAATAAATTAGAAGAATTAATCGCGGCTGCCAAGTTAGGTGAGCTTGGCAAGAAGAAGGAGATTATCGTGGAAGAGAAGAAATCCTGCAATCCGGTCGTATGTGTTCTGGCAGTTATCGGCGCCATTGTAGCGGTAGCGGCTGTAGCGTATGCGGTTTACAGATATTTCACGCCGGATTACCTCGACGACTTTGAAGATGATTTCGATGATGATTTTGACGATGACTTCTTTGAAGACGAAGAAAATGAGGGCGAAGAATAATTTCATTGAATATGTAATCCGGACCGCCAGATTGTTTTAACAGTTTGGCGGTTTTGTTGTTTTAGTGAAAATTTTTGTAATTATGCGGCTGTATGCCGGGGATGATGTGCATATTAAGAGAGTATGTATATCAGGGAAGGTGTATATTTCCTATATTTTGGAGACGGCATGAATGTCAGAGAAGATATAAATTAAAAAAGTACGAAAAAGGAGAATTAGGATGAAAAAGGAACGGAATGAACTGATAGAATTTTTAATGGGAGCGGGGATGCTGGCGGCAGGACTGTATTTGTTCTGCAACAGAGTGACGGTTGTCTCCGGCTTATTTACCGGCATGATACGGGTCGGAGGATTTAATATTGCCTCGGGACTTTGTATTGTGCCGTTGATTTTCGGTATTATTTTAATCTTTTATAATCCGAGCGCGTTTATCGGGAAATTGGTGACTATTTTGGGGGTTATTGTGATTATTGCGACAATTATCGCTTCGACGCGTATTTATATGCCAGCTATTTCGCTCTATGAGTGGCTTTTGTATCTGGTGCTGATTTTTGGCGGCGGTACGCTGCTTGCCAGAGTGCTTTTCGCGAAACCAAAGAATAAAGATAAGGATGGATGGGGCAGAGATTGATGAAAAAGGGTGATATTTTAGAGGGCATTGTTGAGAGGGTGGATTTTCCGAATAAAGGGATTGTTGCCGTGGAGGGCGGGGATTGTAAGGTTGTGGTGAAGAATACCATTCCGGGGCAGAGACTTCGCATTCAGGTAAATAAAGCGCGCAAAGGCAGAGCAGAGGCAAGGGTTCTTGAGATTCTTTCGCCGTCGCCGATTGAGACAAGAGTTCCCTGCGCGCATTTTGGCGTCTGCGGCGGGTGTGTTTATCAGTCGGTTAGCTACGAGGAGCAGCTTGCGATTAAGAAAAAACAGCTTAAAGGAATGCTTGATTCGGTGATTGATTATGAATATGCGTTTGAGGGCGTTAAGGCAAGCCCTGTCTGTGACGGATACCGCAATAAGATGGAGTATTCGTTTGGCGATGAGGTGAAGGACGGTCCGATGAGCCTCGGTATGCACAAACGGGGCAGTTTTCATGATGTGATTACGGTGGACGGCTGTAAGATTGCGGACGAGGATTACGGCGCGGTTTTAAAATGTGTGCTTGCGTTTGCCACGTCATCCGGTCTTTCGTTTTTCCACAAGATGAGCCACGAAGGGTATTTCCGTCATCTGTTGGTGAGAAAGGCGGTCAAAACGCGGGAAATTCTCATCGACATCGTGACGACGACGCAGGCTGATTTGGATTACAGCGAGCTTGTCAGAGACTTGCGCGCATTGAAGCTGTCGGGAACGATTGTCGGCATTTTACATACTAAAAATGACCGTCTCGGGGATGTTGTGGCAAACGAAGGCACAGAGATTTTATACGGACAGGATTATTTCTACGAGGAGCTTCTCGGGCTTCGGTTTAAGATTACGCCGTTTTCTTTTTTCCAGACAAATTCTCTGGGAGCGGAAGTACTGTATTCCACAGCGCGCGAGTATATCGGGGATACCGCCGGAAAGACGGTGTTTGATTTGTACAGCGGAACGGGAACGATTGCGCAGATTGTCGCTCCGGTGGCAAAGAAGGTTGTAGGCGTGGAGATTGTCGGGGAGGCGGTGGAAGCCGCGAAGTTAAACGCCGGGCTTAATCATCTTGACAACTGTACGTTTATTGCCGGAGATGTGTTAAAGGTGATTGACGACATCCCGGAGAAACCGGACCTGATTATTCTGGACCCGCCGCGCGATGGCATTCATCCGAAGGCGCTGGACAAGATTATTGATTACGGCGTGCCGTATCTTGTGTATATTTCGTGCAAGCCGACGAGCCTCGTGCGGGATTTGCAGGTGTTTCATGAGCGGGGGTACCGTGTGGTGAAAGGGTGCGGAGTGGATATGTTTCCGGGGACGGGGCATGTGGAGTGTATCGTGGAATTAGCACGAAAATAAGCGGTTTTTAAGGGTTTTATAACATGGTTCATTGCATTTTGCCACCGATTTACCACCCAAATTTTGAAAAGGTGTATTAAACATAAGAAAAGCACTGAATACGTTGAACTTGTAGCATATTCAGTGCTTTTGTTTATGATATTTTTGTTTGTGTAATCTGTTCAAATAGTTCAACAGAACGTTCTACCATCTTATCTGTATCATGTACGTATGTTTGTAATGTAGTTTCTATATTGGTGTGCCCTAACCGGGTTTGTACATCCTTCACATCCGCACCTGATTCAATCAGCAGTGTAGCGTGTGTATGTCTTAGTGAGTGATAATCAAAGGCAAGGAGCAGTTCCTTGTGAATGACTTTGGAGCAAAATTTAAAGGAATCAGTTGAAGTATATTGACCGTTTTCAGTTACACAGACCATATGAACACGCTGTAAAGGGGAATTAATGCATTTCTGAACAGGAACTATCCGCTTCATCTCATTCCCTTTTTCATCTGTTTCCGGCTTAATAACATGGATAGTATAATGTTCACCATATTTCATTTCACTCTTTGCCTGCTTGATTTTTTCAGCTTTCAATGCTTTATAGAGTGTTTCACCAAATTTAACTGTTCTGTTGGAAGCTATTGTTTTGGTCGTGGTGAAATACCATGATGAACGCTGTTCTGACTTGCCTTTATGTTCAACAGCTTTTCGTACATCGGCTCCAAAGTTACGCTTTACAATCTGTTTGTTTACAGAAATTGTACGGTTGTTAAAATCAATGTCATCCCATGTAAGGGCAAAGGCTTCTGAAATACGCAGCCCCGTGTAAAAACCAATCATTAAAGGAAGATGATACCGGGAATCAGGCGGGAAGCGGTCAATAATCCTGCTCCATTCTTCCAAGGTTAAAATAATACGTTCTCTTGGTGCTTTCTCTACTTTTGGAAATTTTACATACTGCATAGGATTTGATGTAATATAGTGCATCGGCTCAACTGCATAGTTAAGCGCTGCACTAAATACGGATAAAATAC
>CAJTZH010000071.1 GCA_910584325.1 uncultured Lachnospiraceae bacterium
TCGGCATTATCCATACAGTCTGCGCAGCAGATATACACAACATTACCGAAACTTGCATCGAAATTCTCCGACAAACAATCCACAATATGCTTTAATGCAAGTTTATCTCCGCGCTTCTTCGCAATGGTATCCAATCTGCCGTCGCCGTTAATTGTTAAAATCGGCTTGATATTCAATGCTGTACCCATAATTGCCGTTGCCGCGGAAATCCTGCCGCCTCGTTTCAGATACATTAAATCCTCAACCTTAAACCAGTAGTTTACTTTACAGGCGTTCTCACGGAGCCAAGCCGCATTTTCGGAAAGGCTCATTCCGCTCTCGCGGTTCTTACACGCGCTCTCAATCAGTAATCCCATACCCCCTGTTGCGCCGAGACTGTCTACCACCTCAATATCTGCCCCGCCGTAAGTTTCTTTTAACGTCTCCACCGCCATCTGCGCGGATTCGTATGTGTTGCTTAGTCCGCTTGAAAGAGAGAGATACAAAAGCGGTTTTCCCTCTTTCACATAAGGCTCAAAAATCGAAATATAATGGAACGGCGCTATCTGACTGGTTCTTGTAGGAACTGTCTGTCTCAGCTTCTCGTAATAATTGTGCATCATCTCATTGCTCTCAGGAAATTGACAATGAAACGTCTCCTCCCCAAGCATATATTCCATTGGAACATAACGAACTTCATGTTCCTTCGCAAAATCGACGTCGATATCCAACGATACGTCTGAAAAAATTTCGTACTCCATCTCATTTATCCTTTCCCAATTGTTGATTTATCCCCATATGGGTATTATACTAACGGAAGAAGTCAAAAACAATTACCAAAACATTTGTATTTATGGAATATTCTACAAAATATAAAAAAGTGAGGATTTATTATGGACAGACGAGTCGAAAAAACAAAAAACGCAATTATGGACGCTTACTTCCATCTGATTATCAATGATAAGCAGGAGAAAGTGACGGTCACGCAGATTGCAAAAAAAGCGAACATTGACCGCAAAACATTTTATCTGCATTATACATGCACAGAGGATATCGTAAAAGATTTCGCTATGGACAGAATCGCGGAACTGAAACAAATGCTCGTCAAAGAAAATTTTTCAAAAGAATCTTTCAGCATCCTGCGTTTTTTTGAACTGCTGAATCAGATTGTGGAGCGGTACCTGAATATTTTCCATTTTATTTCCCTCAACAGGGCGTACGCCTATTTCTTTGACCAGATTAAGGAAATGTTGATTGATATCGTTGCAAAACTATATCATGATTTTTTTGATTTCTCAGAAACAAAGCTGAAATTATATGCCGATTTTTATATTGCCGGTATTATTTCCGTATATATGCGCTGGATTCATGAAGACTTTCCCATTTCTATGCAGGAACTTGCAAAACTCACGAGCGATGCCTCATTTGGAGGTCTGAAAGGACTGCTTTTAGAACACGCTTCACCGGAAAACATGGATGT
Organism: uncultured Lachnospiraceae bacterium; assembly: GCA_910584325.1. Lineage (GTDB taxonomy): Bacteria > Bacillota > Clostridia > Lachnospirales > Lachnospiraceae > MGBC120314. The sequence goes on from CAJTZH010000071.1 coordinate 1,460, forward strand.
TGAATAATTTTACTGCCAGGCAAAAATGCCGTCTTACTGGCCCGCAAGCCAACAAGACGGCATAACTTATTTCTTATGCAAAATATCAGATAACATACGGTATAACTTTTCCACCTCAACCGGTTTTGACAGGTGGCCATTCATTCCGCATTCTACTGATTTTTTCAAATCGTCGTCAAACGCGTTTGCAGACATGGCAATAATCGGAATCTGTCTTAAATCTTCACGTTTGCTGGAACGAATCGCCCTCGTCGCGTCAAGACCGTCCATAACCGGCATCATAATATCCATCAGAATAACGTCATAAGTATGCGGTTGTGTATTCTCCATATGCTCAACTGCCTGAGCGCCGTCATATACACATTCAACCACAAACCCTGCCTCCTCAAGAAGACTTCTGGCAATCTCGGAATTTAATTCATTATCTTCCACAACCAGAATATGGAATCCCTCAAAAGAAAACTCCTCCTGATTCTCCTCCTCCTCCGGCTTCTTTCCCTGCGGAAGCATAATCTCAAAATAGAATGTGCTACCCTCGCCCGGTTCGCTTTCCAGTTCAATCGTGCTGCCCATCAACTGAACAAGGCGGCTGCTGATGGAAAGTCCAAGTCCCGTGCCCTGAAGCTTCGCGGAAGCCGGACCGCCTACCTGTTCAAACGATTTGAATACCCTCTTCTGATTTTCCTCACTGATACCCACTCCTGTATCCTGTACTGCAAAATACAGCTGAGAATCCTGCGCGTCCTTTGTCTCCCGAATGGTCAGCCGGACTTCGCCGTGTTCCGGTGTAAATTTGACCGCATTTCCAAGAAGGTTAATCAGTACCTGGCTGATTCTCATCCTGTCACCCAAAAACCACTGATTCACAAGACTGATATCCTTAACAAATTCAATATGCTTTGCTTTTGCCTGCGGCGTAATTAACTCAGTAATTGTTGTCAGCAGTTCATCCATTGAAAAATCAACCGGCTCTAAATGCATCTTTCCACTTTCAATCTTGGACATATCCAGAATATCGTTAATCAGACCCAGCAGATAGTCGGAAGAGTTTTTGATTTTCTCCAGACATTCCACCATCTTTTCCTGGCTCTGCCCTTCCGTAAGCGCAATAGCCGTCATTCCGATAATTCCGTTCATCGGCGTCCTGATTTCATGGCTCATGCGGGAAAGGAAATTCGATTTTGCTTTGCTTGCCAAATCATGCCGCTGCTGATTTAACTGACTCTGGATAACGCTTTGAACCTCAATAAGACCTTCTCTGTCAATTCCGTCGTCTTCCAGTCCGCCGCCTGTCCCCATCAACGTAAACATTCCCATAAAAACGCCGTTGTCATACATTGGCATCGTAATTCCTCTTGCCGCCTTATCAATATGTAGAAACTTGCGTATGGCAGTTTTTTCACAATCTTTCTCCGAAACATCAAGCAGTTCTTTTCCGTTTATCCAATCCAGGAACGTATTCCATTCCTCCTCGGAATAAGAGAGCGCAACGTCTTCTTTATTAGCATCTTTCCTATGCCACTGATACTCCAGATAATTTGAATGAAAATCAGGTCTCGCAATCGTAACTAAAACGTCGTCTACATGATAATGGTATCCTATCTTACGCAGCAGAAGTGCCATCTGCGCCGCAAGATTATCTCCTTTGCCAAACAGGTTCAGCGCAAGCGAAACCATATTGACAAAATCACCATAATCCGTCGTAATAAGCTGTCTTCCATGCAATACCGGGAGACTTCTCTTATTCATGCCGTCAATATCTTTATAAAATTTGTAAAGTTCTCTATCATTCGCCTGAAGCTGCGCTGCCTTCGCCATACGCGCAAGTTCCGTAAAACCATGCCTGTTCTGATTGACGGCAATACCTATCCGGACCTCAAGTTCAAACAAACTGCTGTCAAACGCCCTGGCAAATTTACCCAAAATATCATCGCAGTATTGCTTTGCTCCCTCGCTTGTACTGTCCGAAAGCCAGATTAGAATTTCGTTACTGTCAAGGCGGAATGCCAGCGTCTGATATGATTTTCTGATTATCCATCCGATTTCTTCCAAAATCATGTCGCCGAAAACAATTCCGTTCTGTTCATTAATCTGCTGAAGATTTTGAATTTGCAGTAAAATCATTGCGCCGTCCACAGAATCTTCAAAACAGTTTTGTAAAAACTCTTTTCCCGCGGCATAACAATACAGACTTGTCACGCCGTCTAACGTATTTCTTCGCTGCTCCTCCAGTTTATACTCTTTCTCTTCCTGGATATTCTTAAAACTTCCTACTAATTTCCAGCGTTTTCCCTCCGTATTGTTCAATACGCTTGCATTGAGTTCTACCCAGTTATACGCATTTTGCAGCGGATACCAGAGTCTGAATTCAAGTGCAAACTCATCCGGCATTTCGGTTACAATTCTCTGAAAATATTCCCTGTCCTCCTCATGGATATTTTGAAAGTTCATTGACAAAATACCCGTCTCACCGTATTCCCAATGTCCGTTCATGCTTTCATGATTGAAGATGTCTACCGTTTTTTCCTGAAAATCATACGAAAAGAATGTATCTTCCGTAGTCTCAAGCGCCAGACGGTACATCTCCTTTTCTTCCATCAAGGCATTTTCCGACTCTCTCTGCTTTTGCGTCAAATCATTGACCACATCATAGAGCGCGTCCACTTCCCGGATATTGGACAGCTGAAACTTTAAAAGTCCGTTCCGTCCCTGGCTGATACTGTCCATCAAACGCTTAATCGGTTTTGTCAGATGCTTCACAATAATATAAATTCCGAACACTCCGAAAGCCAGACCGGAAAGAATCGCAACTACCATCATCACATACAACTGACGGCTCATACCAAACAAATTGCTCTCCGTATCCATCCCAATCAAAACCCAGTTTGTATTATCATACGGTACATTGGTACTATACAGCTTCAACGGACAGACTATGGCAAATATGCCCTGCCCACCGAGCCGCACGCCATCTACCCTGAATAAATCATCATAACCGGTCTGATGAAGCGTGAAACTCTTCCCCTCGGAAGTTATATTGGAAAACAACACGCCCCGCCCCGCCATCGGCGTATAACTACCATCGCTGTTGTGCACTGCAAGCACATATCCCGATTGCTCATTTTCATTTAATTCAGAAACAGGAAGATAGTCTTTGAGGTAATTCACGGAAATTTCCACGCCCAAAATTCCATACACCGCTCCGTCATACCGCAGGGGTATGGAATATGTTATCATATCATGGGAATCATTCTTATCACCTCCTAAATGAAACGGCATAGACCAATATCCCAAATCCTCAATTGACGCGTCTATATTTTCCCTTCCGGCCCGCAGAGGCTCATAAAAAAAGCTGTCCCCCTCACGCTCTCCCTGCGGTTTTAATTCAAAACTCTTTCTCCAGTATGTATCCAAAGAAACATTATACATTCTCGCTAATTCCTTGGCTCCCCGCTCCATAAGAAGGTCAGAATAATTCATGGAGCTCACTGCAGGGTCGGAATCCCTGATAAAAAAACCGTCATAAACTCCGGAATTATTTGGGTCTGTGCCAGTCAAAACCAGAAAGATTCCGGTCGTCATGTTACTCTGTATGATTTCCAGACACTGCGGAAAAATTTGTTCTAACATCTGCTGCTTTAATTCACTTGAAGTTAATACCCTTCTGATTGACACATGACGCTCCTGTAAGAATGTTCTTACAATCTCATTCACGCCATCTTCCTGCTCATAAATAGCAGACCATCTCTGTGTCATGTCATTTTCCAGAATAACTTTGCGGTTCTCCACCATTCTTGACATAATGCTGATAGAATATTCCTGAATCATATCGACAGTTTTCCGAAAAACAAGCGTTCCCAGAGTAATTCCGCTCTGAATAAACATTATTAGAATCAACGGTATTAAAAACAAACGAAAAATAGAATGCTTCTTTTTTTCTTTCATCATCATCCCTGCTTTATTGTTCGATTACTTTTTTTAATTCACTGCTAAATGATTCGTACCATTCCCTAAAAGCCTGCTCGGATATGTACTTCGCGCAGGCGTCCTCAAGACTCGCGCCGCCTGCCAGTGCTTCCTCCACTGCCTGACGGTCTTGTTTTGCCTTATCAGAAAGATTATATTCTAAAATCCTTCTGGCAGCCGAACCGTTCTTAAAGCTCTTATTAGTGTATAACTGCACGCCCTTCATTTCATCAAAAAAGATGGTCAGACAGTCATATGTCTTATCCCCCACTTCAATCTGCTGTTCCTCAATAACTTTGTCAAGAACCTCCGTACTGTTAGCGCCGTTTAGTACAGGAAGATACCCTGCCCCGCATCCAAACGCCATATTATTTTCCGCCTGTGTAAACCACTTTAAAAATTCTACGGAAGCATACTCATGCCGCTCGTCTGATTTTGTGATTACCATTCCCGCTCCCTGCTGGACGGCAAAATGTTCACCACCCTCAAAAACCGGAGCCGGCATAACAATATAATCAATGGTATATCTTCCGTTCTCTGATTCCACGGTATCCGGGAAATACATGGCAGAAGTCGTCGAACCGGTATACGCAAGCAAATCTCCGGTCTTTACGTCATCTGAACGGAACGAACCGTAAGCTCCAAAGTATCCTTTTACCATAGGAACATAATAATTCTCCCAGATACGCCTTAAATCATCTTCAGCAATATTTAAAACCGCCGTTCCGTTCTCTACTTCAAACAGTTCACTTCCAAGCTGCCTCATACCGATATTAAAATAATTCGCCATCGAGTCTCTTCCGTAAAATGCTTTTCCGTCATACGGTACATCCAAAGTCTTCGCATCCGTCCATTCATAATACTTCTGCGCAGTTGAAACGACGCCTTCAATCGTCTCAAGGTCGGAAAGAGCCGCTCCTGTTTCATTGGAAAACACTTCCCAGTCCGTCTTGTTAATCATCATCATTTCCGTGGATTTCGCCACCGGAAAGATTCTCAGACTTCCGTCCGCTGCAATCTTTCCTTCTTCTATATAAGAATCCACATACTCGGCCAGTTCTTTTTCGCTTAAGTAATCCGACAGATTGACAAGTACGCCTGACTGCTCTACTTCATATGCGGTATCCGCATATGAAGAAAAAATATCCGGCATCGTCTCCGAGCCAACCTTGCCCGCCATAGAATCCCTGACAGCGCTCTCCAAATCAGAAACCGAACCATGACTGTACCCCTGTACATAAATTCCTTTATCCTTACCCACCGTCTCGTTAAATTCTTCTACCAGAGTATCAAACGCAGCCTGCTGCGCTCCGTGATAGTAGTGCCATACCGTAAGCGATACCGGGTTCTTCGGGTCGAGCGGACTCTTTTTTCCGCATCCTGAAAAACATGCCGCCGCGACCGTCAGTGTTAAAACAGCCGTAATCAATTTCTTCTTGATCATATAAATGCCTCCTTATCCGAAGTATTCGTATAAAGGTATGATATCACATCCGGATATTTTTTTAAATAGGATTCACTTAGATTGTAAAAAATTCTGCCTGATTATCTTGTACAGATATATATCATATACGCAGCATAGAAAAACAACATAATAATTCCTTCCGTGCGGTTGATTTCTTTTTTTGACCAGGTAAAATTCCATACCATCACGCTCATAACAATCAAAACAAAAATATCAAAGATATTTTCCATAATAAACGCCACCGGACTGATGGTCGCCGCCACACCAAGCACAAGAAGAATATTGAAAATATTCGAACCGATAACATTGCCGACCGCCATATCCACTTCGTTTTTTCTTGCGGCAACGATAGATGTGACAAGCTCCGGCAGGCTTGTTCCCATTGCCACTATCGTAAGACCGATTAAATTCTGGCTGAGTCCGAATCCGGTCGCGACAACGGTCGCGCCGTCCACGACAAAATCGCCTCCGAACATAATCGCCGCACCGCCGCCTACAATATAGAACAGACAAAGCCACATCGGAATGATTTTATTGTCTTCCTCTTTTACGGACAGATTTCTTGCTTTCATTGCTGCAAAAATCATGTATACAAGATATAGCGCAAAAAGTACTATCAATAAGATGCCGTCCGCCTGTCCCAGCGCCATTCCCCGATACCCCAGCCCCATAAGCAGCGCCGCACAGACGATGGAAAACGGAAATTCTTTCTTCAGCGTACCCGCCTGGACAGCCAGCGGCGCAAAGAGCGCACACGCGCCGCAGACTACCATCAGGTTAAAAATATTCGAGCCGACTGCATTACTCACTGCCAACGCATTATTATTATTTAACGAGGCCGTTACGCTGACCGCGCATTCGGGAAGACTTGTCCCCATCGCCACGATTGTCAGTCCGATAATCATAGAAGGAACGCGGAATTTTTTCGCTACCGCCGAACTGCCGTCCACAAAAAAATCGGCTCCTTTAATCAATAGTACAAAACCTACTGCCAATTTTACTACTGCCCATATCATTTCCATAGATATAATCTCCTTTTAATATTGTAAAAAAGACCCATGGAACAACTTATTATCTTAAGCTGTCCGTGAGTCTCATCGTTTATAGAAATACCGGGTTTGCACCGTACTGACGATATTACTACGCTTATCTTACGCGCCGATTACTCCCTCTAGGGAACTTTTTCTAAACTATAACACAGGAATTATATTTTTGCAATCCTTTTTATGCCAAAATATCCTTAAACTGCATATGGTATAACTCCGCATATCTTCCGTTCTTTTTTAGCAGCTCCTCATGCCTCCCCTCTTCCGTAATTCTTCCTTTATCCATAACTATAATTCTGTCCGCGTTGACAATCGTTGACAGCCTGTGCGCAATTACGACAGAGGTGCGGTTTGCCATCAGATTATCAAGCGCGCCCTGAACAAGCTCCTCCGACTCGGAATCCAAAGCGCTCGTCGCCTCGTCGAGAATCAGAAGTCTCGGGTTGCGAAGGAATACCCGCGCAATGGCAAGACGCTGTTTTTGCCCGCCTGACAGACCGATTCCGCGTTCGCCAAGCATCGTCTGCCACTTATCCTGCGTACTCATAATAAACTCATACGCGTTCGCCGCCTTTGCCGCCCGCACCAGTTCTTCCATATCCGCGTCCGGTTTTCCGTACCGGATATTTTCCTCAATCGTTCCCGAAAACAGCACCGTATCCTGAAAAACCATCCCCATCTGCCGGTAAATGGAGTCAAGTTTGTAATCTCTGATGTCCCGCCCCGCAATGGTAACGCTTCCCTTATCCACATCATAAAAACGCGCCAGCAGATTGACAATCGTTGTCTTTCCGCATCCGCTTGAGCCTACCAGAGCAATTTTTTCTCCTTCGTGAAGTTTTAAACCGATATCCGATACGGTATACGCGTCCTTCATATACCCGAACGAAACATTCTCAAAAGTAATCTCCATCGGCGTATCCGCAGAAAGCACCAAAGCATTTTCTTTTTCCTCAATATCAACCGGTGTGTCCAAGATTGCAAAAACACGTTCTATTCCGGCAATACTTTTTGCATAAGTTACATTTAACTCGGCAAAACGGCGCAGCGGTGTGATAAAGTACCCCAGATAAGCATAAAAAATAATCAGGTCTCCGACGCTCATCTTTCCCATAACAATAAATACCGCCGACAGACACACGATAACAGAAGCTATAATCTCCGACATCGCTCCCGTCACTGCTTCTCCGACGGAAAAATAACAATTTGTCTTTCTGGTAAATTCATATATCCGCTGGGAAAGTCCGTTGAATTTTTCTTCCTCATACGCTTCCATGTTAAACAGTTTCACTGTGGCAAATCCCGCCATCCGCTCCTGCATATAGCCGGAAATTCCGGAAATATTCTTCTGCACATTTCTGCTTGCATTCGTGATATGCATACGGATTCTCTTGGTAATCACAATTGACAGCGGCAGGACAAACGCTGCCAGAACCGTTAAAACAATACTAACCCGTCCCATCATCCATAGATATATGACGACCATAATTCCGTCAATCCAGATATTTGTGGCAACATTCCAGACAAATCCGTGAACCTGCTCCACATCATTATTAATTCGTGTAACCAGTTCTCCGGACTTATTATTCTGGTGAAACGCCGCCGACATTTTTTGAAGATACGCGTAAACCTGACACCGCATCTTGTGCATAATCCGGTTAGATACCTCCGTGGCTCCTATCTGCCTGACAAACGCCGCCGGTATGTACACAAATAAATACAGCGCCAGAAGAATCAGCATCCATTTCCATATCTCGTCAATTTTCTGCTGCGCCGTAACATATACATTGGATGCAACAAGGACGTCGTCCGTAAAATGTTTAACCACCTGCGGCAGCACAAGCGGAAGCGATAGTTTCAACACACCTCCGACCGTTGACAGCAGGATTAGATGCCAGTGCGGCAGGATGTATTTCAAAATTCGCATCACAACGTTTTTCTGTTTCATAACTAGTCCTCTCTTCACTTCGTCTTAATATCTTTCATTATAAAACAAAAAAACTAATATAACCTTTACTTTAATGACAATTTATTTGTAATATTTTAGTTTTTATGACATAATAGCAACAAACGATAAAAAAGGAGGCTTTTACCATGCCGTACCCGATTCCAGAAGGACAATCGTTTACAATAGAACACGCGCTTTTTCCGAAAGGCAGCAGCATGCCGTTCATGCAGATGGCAACCGACCATTACAATATCGGCTATATGATTTCCGGCGACAGAAGATGCATCACGCCGATGCAGACATACGACTATCACAGCGGAGACGTTGCCATGCAGATTCCTTATGTCTATCACCGCACTGTTGCCACAACAGACGCACCATATGAGCGTATTTTAATTAAATTTACACCGGAATTTGCCAAACCGTTCTTAGACCATGTGGGGCAGCATATTTTCGACGAGTTATTCCGGTTGAAAGTATGCCGTTTTCATACTGCTTCACAGGAAAAAATAAAAAAGATGTTTTTTGAACTAAACGAAGAATATCAGAAAGATACGCCGTATAAAGAATTTATTTTACAGGGAATGTTATTCCGGCTTTTATGCACAGTCTGGGAAGAGAGAATACCCGATGAACTGCCTGCCGTCAATCCATCCCCTCTCACACAATCCATGATAGACGCCGTTTATCACATTGAAACGCACTATTATAAAAACCTCACTCTGGAAGAAACAGCACAAACGGCAGGTCTGTCAACGGCTTATTTTTCCCGGCTGTTTCATTCGCAGCTTGGTATTTCGTTTTCCGAATATGTGAGTAATGTACGCATTCAACACGCAAAAATCCTGCTTTCACAAAGCAGAAAATCCATCACGGAAATCGCTTTGGAAACAGGATTTTGCAGCGGCGATTACTTTTCCTCACAGTTTAAAGCCAAGACGGGCATGACGCCGAGCGCGTTCCGCAGCCAGCCAAAATAGCGCCTATGCCGCGCTCCTACGCAGTTTTTATCCGCAGCGCGCGGGTTGCGTTGAGAACGGCAAGCACCATCACGCCTACATCCGCAAATATCGCAATCCACATATTGGCGATACCGAACGCGCCGAGAATCAGACACACCGCTTTCACCACAAGCGCAAGCACAATGTTTTGTCTGACAATGCCAAGTGTTTTAACAGAAATTTTCATGGCAAGAGAAATTTTTTCCGGGTTATCATCCATCAAAACGATATCCGCCGCCTCAATGGCAGCGTCAGAGCCGAGCGCCCCCATAGCGATTCCGATATCCGCCCGTGAAAGTACCGGTGCGTCGTTAATACCGTCCCCCACAAAAGCCAGATTTTCTTTTTTTCCTTTCATTTCAAGCAGATTTTCAACTTCCGTCACTTTATCGGCAGGTAACAGTTCGCTTTTGACCACATCCACGCCAATTTCCGCCGCCACTTTATCCGCTGTCCGCTTGGCGTCTCCCGTAAGCATAATTGTCTGCTTAATGCCGTTTTCTTTCAGTTTCGCGATTGCGTTTTTAGAAGCCGGCTTCACCACATCAGAGATTGTAATGCATCCTGCGTAGACGCCGTCCACCGCAACATACACCACCGTTCCCCCGTCATGCTGTTCCGTGATTTTAATATGTTCTTTTTCCATCAGCCTTGCATTTCCGGCAAATACCGTTTTACCGTCTACAACGGTGCTGACGCCGTGTCCTGCAATCTCGGTAATATCACGCACATTTTCCAGATTCAGCTCCCTGCCAAACGCGTTCTTTAAGCTCAAACTGATAGGATGGGAAGAACCGCTTTCCGCATACGCCGCATAATACAACAATTCCTCCTTGGTAAATCCGTCCGCCGCAAACTGCCCGCTGACCTCAAACACACCCTTTGTCAGCGTACCGGTTTTATCGAACACAATATACTTCGTATCAGCAAGCGCCTCCAGATAATTAGAACCTTTTACTAAAATTCCGTTTGCCGACGCACAGCCGATTCCGCCGAAGAAACTAAGCGGGATTGAAATAACCAGCGCACACGGACAACTGATGACAAGGAATGTCAAAGCACGGATAATCCACACCTGCCATTGCGCCCCGTTTCCAAACAACATATTTACAACCGGAGGCAGAACCGCAAGCGCCAATGCTCCGTAACAAACTGCCGGCGTATAGTATTTCGCAAATCTCGTAATAAAATTTTCCGAGCGGGATTTTTTCATGCTGGAATTTTCCACTAAATCCAAAATCTTCGCAACGGTGGAATCGCCAAACTCCTTACTCGTTTTCACGGTAATCGTTCCCGTCATATTAATGCAGCCGCTGATAACCTCGTCACCCAAAAGTGCTTCCCTTGGAACGCTCTCTCCCGTCAGGGCGCTGGTATTCAGCGTTGTATTACCCTCCACAATCACACCGTCAATCGGAACACGCTCGCCGGGATTGACAATAATCTCCGTCCCGATTTCCACGTCATCCGGCTCCACTTTCGTCAGCTTTCCGTCAACCAGAACATTTGCGTAATCCGGTCTGATATCCATAAGAGCCGCAATACTCTTGCGGCTCTTTCCGACAGCACAGCTCTGAAACAGTTCGCCAATCTGGTAAAACAGCATAACCGCGACGCCCTCTTTAAATTCCCCCAAAAGCACGGCGCCTATTGTTGCCACCGCCATCAGAAAATTCTCGTCAAAAACCTGCCTGTTTAAAATTCCCTTCCACGCCTTTTTTAAAATATCGTATCCGATTACAAAATATGGAACCAGATAGCATATTACCTTTACAAAAACCGGCAGTTCCACAAGCTCACACAAAACAGAAACACTGATAATCAACACCGTGGAGACAATAATTCTAAATAATACGTTTTTTTGTTTCTTGTTCATGCCCTCATCTCCTTACAGGAATATTTCACAATCGTCTTCCACCTTCTTACAGTTTGCCAGCGCTTCCTTCATCACTTCGTCAGGCTGTGCTCCCTCCTCAAATTCCACTTTCAGTTTCAGCGTCATAAAACTCAGCACGGCGTCCTTTACGCCTTTTGTTGCCTTTACCGCTTCTTCCATTTTCGCTGCGCAATTGGCGCAGTCAACCTCTACTTTGTATGTTTTCTTCATAATTTTTTGGTCTCCTTTACCCTATACTATGCATTCTTTATCGCTACTCTTCCACATGCTCCATACCCATGCTTAAAATATTCCTCACATGGTCATCGTCGAGCGCATAGAAAATTATCTTTCCATCTCTTCGAAACTTCACAAGCTTCGCGTCTTTTAAAATCTTCAACTGATGGCTGACAGCCGACTGGCTGACGCTTAAGAGCTGCGCGATATCCCCCACGCACAATTCGCTTTCAAACAATGCGTACAAAATTCTGATTCTCGTCGTATCGCCAAACACTTTAAACAGTTCCGCCAAATCATATAAGTACTCGTCTGCCGGCTGTTTATCCAGCACTCTCTTGACCACATCTTCATGCGCCGCAAGAAAATCGGCATTTTCTGCCGCGTTATTCATCTGTTCTGCCACATAATCACCTCCCGTTTTATTCATCACAATAATAAGATACTATTATCATTATCTTAATATATGTTCATCTGTTCATATTTAATTATATTCATATGTTCCTTTTTTGTCAATAACTTATTTTTTTATTTTACAAACAATTTCCATCAAAATAGACTGCTCATTTTCTGAGCAGCCCTTTTCTTACATTGCCACGCGGAATTCCTCAATACTCCGCGTCCTTGCGGCAAGTTTATACCATGACTTCAATCGTTTCATATCCTTTTCCGTATCTATTCTCTGCCTGATGTCCTGCGGAAGCTCACCATAGTCTTCCAGCAATTCAAAAATCGCCTCACACCGTTCTTCCCGTCTGCCTTCTCTCTTTCCTTTGCGTCTTGCTTAATCTCATATATCGCTCTGCACATATCCACTCTCTCCTCTCCGTCCTCTTTAGGACTCCTACTACATACTTCATATCCGACTGCATCTTCTGCAAATCCTCATCCGCTATCGCCCGCATCCAGACTGTATGTACTCTGTAATCGTTAATCAAAAACCTCATCTGCTCCGGCACGGCTTCTATATCCATCATGTCCTTAAGCGACACCGGTAAGTTTTCTCCATCCTTTCCCCAGTATAGCTTCAGGTTACAGACCGGTCTTAACTTGTCCGCACGCCGGAATCGGTACTTGAAATCGTCCCGAGGCTCGTATTTTACATGATTTTGGGTGTTCCTTTCCCTGATTTCTTCCACCTGTCTTCTGTACTCCGCACTGTCAAGCTAAAAAAGCCTCTGCGCAAACGTCAGGTTTACCGTCATCTGGTTTTCTATCCCGAGAAGAAATCCC
>CAJTZH010000072.1 GCA_910584325.1 uncultured Lachnospiraceae bacterium
ATATACAACAGTTATCTCATCAAGAGCCTTTCCTAAAGAATATACCGTAAAATAATCATTTTCCTGATGAAATGCAAGCTGGCCGCCCTCTTTATCCGTGATATTTTGAACCCGGTAACCATGATATAAGGTAAATACATATTCGTCAATATCACCCCCCGACAGCTGCATCACTGCCTGAAATTTCGTTTTACGTCCTGCTATAATATCCAGTTCATACCCTTCAATCATAAAATTGGTTTCAGCTCTTACCGGCTCAGAAAGGAGGTCGTTGTATGCTGTATCAGAATTGATAATATCCCTGCTCTCACAATAAATGCGCTCCTCATTCCAGCTGTCGAGCATCTTGCTTCTATGAACCAAAGCCGACTGGTTAAAATATGTCTCGTATTTATTTTCCGGAAGCGTCACCAAAACTAGCGCAATTAAAACCGGAACAGCCATGACAAACGCTGTCTTTTTTTTTCGTTCGGTTCCAAGTATCAGTGTAAAAAGCGAAAACCATAATACAACAGTTCCTACATCAGTAACGCCGACACCAAACGGTGCAAATATATTCGGTGCCGCAAACGTATTCCTAAGTGAATTATTAAATATCACAAACACTTTACTGATAATCGTATAAGTATATTCGCTCAGATGAAAGACCGGAAATACCAAAATCTCCTGAACAATATTAAACAGGAATATACCACCAAGCACAAGAAGCACTGCAACAGACAGAATATCGTTCCTGACCGCCCTGCTTATTCTTCCTATCAGCCACGCAATTACTGCCGGACAGGTAACATAAATAAAAAAGTACACTGCCAAATCCACAAACAATGTCATAGAAGCTCTTGTGAACTGGATACAGAAAACAAATGTCAAAAGCATCTGTAATATATACTCTGCTCCAAGAACAACCGCCCAAAACCAACAATCGTCTTTCTCCCTGAAAAATCCGGATAACAAAACAAGAATAAAAAGATAACGCCCATAACCTGCCCACACATAAACAATGCTTAAATAATCCTGCACTGCCGCGGTACGAAGCATATTGTATGCAAACATTACGATAATATAACCGAAGAACAAAGCACAAAAAAGTAACGGAACAAGATTATTCTTGATTTTAATCCGTAAATACTGTATTTTGTTCATCGAATCCATTTCACAGAATCCCCCCTTAAAATACAAAAGTGACATAACAACTATAAGACTTTCAAAATCTTATATTCATTATATCACTTTTTTGACATAATACAACAAAATGTTCTATAAATTAACTTTTTTCTTCATTATACTTTATCTGGAACGTGTAATGATTTTGGCAATTTCCTCGAATGTCATTCCCTTTGTAAACGTAAATGTGCCTTCCGTAATTTTTCTCGCATACCCATTGTCCGACAAAAAGTCATTAAAACTGTCTATATCCTGAATAACGCCCGCGTCATAAAGGATACGGGACGCCTTGTCCGCAGAAGAAATATTTTCAAAAACAAGCACGATTTCCTTATCGCTTGTAGTAGGCTCCTGTGGTTTCTTAGTTGTCTCCTCTTCCCGCTTTGTTGTTTCCTGCGGCTTCCTGGTCGTCTCCTCTTCCCGCTTTGTTGTTTCCTGCGGCTTTGTTGTCTCCTGTGGTTTCTTTGTCGTTTCCTCTTCCTTCTTTGTTGTTTCCTGCGGCTTTCCGGTCGTCTCTTCCTCACGCTTTGTTGTCTCCGGTTCTGTTTTTCCTTCGCCGGACGGTTCTCCTGTAGTCGATTCCTGTGATGAAGGCTGTGCCGCCGTAAATTCCTCTGTAACCATACCACCTGCATACAAAGATGTTTCTACCATTCCCAGCTCACGCGCTTTGGAAATGATTTCATCATCTGTCATTTCATGGTGCGCTGCCTTAAACGTAACAACGAGGATAATTGTCGTGACAACCATCCCCAGTCCTAAACCTCTCAGATATGATTTTAATTTCATATGATATTCCCCAGTTATCTATTCTTGTTAAACAAATCAATGACCAGTTTTACTTCACCCATCCCAAGATTCAATGTCTTTGCAATCTCAAGGTTACTCTTTCCCTGCGCATATAACGCAAGAATCTGTTCATTGCAGTTTGATGCCATCATTGTCTCCGGCTCCGCCTTTGCCATATAAGAATACTGCTCATTCACATCGCTTTCTTCTTCCGCATCTTCTTTCTTTTCAAAAAACTGCGGCGTAATCACATTATCCGGTACCGGTTGTTTCTCCTCTTCCTGCTGCAGTGTAAGAACCTCTTTTGTCTTATATACTGCCTTAATGGCAGCATCCATATCTTTTACCGCCTTCTCGGCGTCCTTTATCAATTCTTCGAGACGCGCGGTGTCTTCGCCCATTGTATTCTTGGACTCATCTACCCGGTTCTTAGCCTCGTTAATCTCCTTAACGACATTCTTTATCTCTTTGGATTTCTCATTCAGCATGTCATACATAAATACGGTCTCATTGTGATTTTTATTAATCTGAGCCAGAATCGACTCCGCATACTCACCCATTTCCATAACTTTTGTGTTGGAAATCTTGTCCAAAGCTGCTTCCGTAGATTCCTCCAGCATTATCATTCTGTCGGTCACAACCTTCTCGACCTGGTTTTCAATCATCTCTTTTTGCTCGCCGGACAGTTCCGGTTTGAAATCCCCCTTTTCTTTTGCCGCCGGTTTGTCGTCGTCATTTGTCAGAATGAAACTTGCCACAAAACAGACAAGCCCGATTACCAGCATGATAATTTCTAATACAGTCATTTTCTTTCCCTCGTAATAGGACGGCGGCAACTGCCGTCCTATATTTTCATATCAAAGGAACTCTTACTTTTAATTTTAATTGTTCCCTGCTCCTCTTTTTTCTTTTTCTTTTTTCCACTCGCAAAATACGAATTTTTCCCTTTTTCCCTGGCATCATGTTCCGTATTCGTCTTCGCCGAATCTGCCTGATGCACAACCTGTTCCGACTGAACATAGACCTGTTTCTCAATATCATGCGTAATCACCGCCTGCTGTGTTTCAGGACGCGTCATCTCGTTATGCTTTATCTGAGAGACATCATTTAATCTCTGTATCATACTGATATCAATCGGTGAAACAGCCATAATACCCTCCTTACAACGGCGTACTCTTAATATCCGCCCCAAACTTAATAAACTGACAATAATCAAAACGATTCTTGATAAACATATACGTATCGCCAAACATAATCTTTGTTCCCGGATATGCCGTCTTTAACACTTTAATACGCGCATTCACATCCTCATTGATTAGCTGGTCCAGCTCCTCAAACTCCCTGCGTTTCGCCGTCAGCTTATGGTCGGTCATAATCAGATTTCTCGTGGATTTCTGGAACATCTCCTGTTTTTCCGGTTCCAGTTTTCCGTCGGTCTCCTGCTTCTTTCGAAGCCCGGTAATAATCTGCTCCAGCTTTACCTTCGAATCATTTAACATCGTTATTTCATTCTTAACAATTTCAAGTTTACGCTTAGTTGACGGGTCAACGCCAACGCCTACAACTGTCGCCGTTCCCATCGCATTTCCGATAAACTTCGCATTAATTAAGGTCGTCGAGCGCACGTCGCCGCCGATAATCAGACCGTTCTTTCCCAATGCCGTAACGCTTCCCCGCGCCTCAACCTTACTGTGGAGTATCGTATCGGTTTCAAGATTTCCTCCCACAGAAACATTTTCAACGCTCTCTAAAAACCTTGCAACCATGTTGCCGTTGCATTTGAGAACTGCTTTTGACATTCCCTGTACACCGCGCACAAGTGTCAGATTGCCTCCTGCCTCCACGACAGCCCCCTCTACAATTCCTCTTACTTCAATATCACCGCTTGCCTTAACGGTAAATCCCGCCTGTACATCACCTGTCACCACAACATTTCCGTCATAGTTGATATCTCCCGTGGACGCATCCACATTGACAAGCTCGAGAACATTTGAAACAAATATCTTGTCACCCTCCAGCGTCACATGCCCGCTCACGTCCGTAATAAGGTTTCGGCCGTCCTCGGAAGGTTTCAAATTCTTTCCATACTTAAAAACAACTTTTTTGGCACGTCTCGGATTAATGCTCTTTCCAAATACATCCGTTCCCGCTGTACCCGGAATATCCGGTGTCAGAACTGCCACACAATCTCCCGCTTTTACATGATTCAGCGCATCCAAATCATGAAAATCAACGCTTCCGTCCTCTTTAACTTTCGGTTTTGCTTTTTTTTGCGTATCGAAATTGTATGTAATATAGCCGTCTACACCATCAACCGGCGGAGTTCCCGCCGCAATCTCATATTTTATAAAATATTCCCTGTTCTTCGCAAGCTTGTTTACCCGCTCCGCCTCAATACCATACACAATACCCAGATGTTTCAAATCCTTAATGATTTCCTGCGCAGTAAGCGCACTGGCACCTTTAAACGGCGGATAAAATACAACTTCAACACGAAGTTTTTCATCTACAACGGTGTATTCTCCCCACTCATTACTCGGAAGACAAGGTTCTCCAACCTTTATGCGCGCGCTTGACTCGCATTTCGCTATTTCGCGCTTCACAAGAGTCAAATCATTCAGCGCAATACCCGCTTTATCTATATAATGAACAAACTGCTCCATATCAATAGGCGTTCCGCCGTCAGCAGGCGCATTTATATTCAGATACAGTCCATCGTCCTGATTTTCGAACTGAAAATAACCATTAATCATATGTCACAACCTTTCATCAAGTAAATAAAATAGCTGCAAAATCGCCTAACTGTCCCTTCATCTTCTGCAGTCCCTTGGTGTGAAGCTGCGAAACACGGGATTCCGTCACCTCCAGCACCCGGCTGATTTCTTTTAATGTCATTTCTTCATAATAATAAAGTACAATGACGCTTCTCTCTTTCTCTGTCAAAGAATCCAAAGCTTTTGCAATATTCTGCTTCAATTCCTCGCGTTCTACTGCCGTCTCCGGCTGCTCGAAATGAGAATTGGCAGCGGCATTCATCTTGATTTCACTTCCTGCTTCAGTAAATTCATCAAGCGATACCAGATTGGTAACCATTGCCTGCCCCTGCCATGAATTTAACTCGTCAGTAGAAATTTCAAGCTCCGCTGCCAGCTCATCGTCCGTAGCGGCTCTTCCCACCTGCGCTTCTATCTTGGACATCGCCGAATCAATACGTTTCTGTTTCTGGCGTAACGTTCTTGGAATCCAGTCCATCTTTCGAATCTGGTCCAGGATTGCGCCGCGGATGCGAAGACTTGCATACGTCTCAAACTTAACGTTCTTGCCGTAATCAAACTTCTCAATCGCATCTATCAGTCCGAATATGCCGTATCCTACCAAATCGTCATATTCCACGTTATATCCCAGATACATACTGAGCCTCCCGGCCACCAGCTTAACTAGCTGCGCATATTCTATAATCAGTTTTTCCCGTAATTCTGGTTTTCTCGTTTTGGAATACTCTTCCCATAACTTATTTCTTGCCGGTTCATCCATGGGTGACCCTCCTTATGAAGCTTTATTGACCGTCTTCATTCTCCTCTGCTTCATTTTCTGCATCCTCATTTTCAGTATTGTCTGTTTCTTCTTCGTCCGGTATGTCGTCACTGAGAATGACGTTAAACAGTTTTCTTAAGCATATGCCTAATCCATAAAACAGTGCGATTGTACCGATTACCAGCCACAACCATGAGAGCCCCTCGTACCGATATATAAATGTTGCGATACAGACTATAAATCCGGCTAATAATGCCAAAATAACAGGCATATTTTTAAATTTCATGGATTATACCCCCGTAGCTTATATAATCTTATCCGGTCTTCCTACCGATTTTATCAGATAGCCTCCTGTCTCCGAATCGAAGATTACGGTGCGTCCGTAATTGGCGCCGGTATCTTCAGCAAGAATTCGTATCCGTTCTCTCATTAAAACAGCCTTAACGGCTTCTACGTTCCGTTCCCCTACACTCGACGTCTCGCCCGTAGCTGTCCTGACGGCAAACATCTGGGCTCCTCCGGCAATCTTTGCCGTGAGTCTGAATCTGCCCGCGCCTGCGGCACACATCTGACGAATCAGTTCCGCGATTCCCGTATCGGCAAACTTGGCAATATTGGAATTGTTTCTGATTTGCGTACTGTCAGGAAGCATAATATGTGCCAGTCCCGCCATCTTCGTTGCAGGGTCATACAAAGCGATTCCCACGCAGGAACCCAACCCAAGTGTTGTAATTTTATTTGGACATGGACAGATTTTTAAATCTGCCATACCTACTTTTATTATCTCCGACATAATACCCCTCCTCCTCAAATATGAAGAGCTGCGAGTATTTTGTCATAAGACTCCAAATCGGGAATCAGAAGAAAATATCCGTTCACACTTTCTCCTTCACCCATCTGTGTCTCAATCATAAGCACTGAATCGCCAATCTTTCCGAACTCTATAGCCGGAACGCTTAAAATCGCTCCTGCCATATCAATCGTTGTACTTGGCACTGTGGAAATAATTTTCAGATTTGTTAATGCTGCAATTGAATTCAAATATGCACCTGAAATAATATTTCCTATTTCATTAATCGCAGACAGTTCCATTTCGTTAAATTCATTTGAATTGTTATCCATGAACAACAGCGCATTCGTTAAATTATGCGCCGAATCCGGTTTCATGAGAAACATCATCATACCGGAAATATCGCCCTCTATTCCGAACAGGATTCCCACAAGCAAATCTTCCTCGGAACCAATTGAAGCGCAAATCTCATTGAATCCCAAAAGTGATACCCGTGGAACGGACATATCAATTTTACGGTTCAGCATCTGTGCCAGCGCAGTCGTTGCATTACCGGAACCGATATTTCCTATTTCACTCAGAATATCAAGATAGTGAGAATCCATAGCGTCCAAATTAATTCTGGTCATAAATCCATCTCCTTCAATCTGTTAGGTATTATCTTTCTCAATCACAACTGTACTGACATCCAGAAGCGATATCAGCTCTCCGTTACTTTTACCGATTGCACTGATATAATTTGCCTTCTCGTCACTGGTATCGTAAGAAGTCTTTTCAATATTTTCCTCTGTAAGGTTGACAACCTCACGGACTTCATCAACAATCACTCCGACTTTGGCATTATCAATCTTAATAATGATAATTCTTGTCTTGCCTGCAAACTGATCCGGCTCAAGACCAAGCTTTAACCGAAGACTCATAACCGGAATAATCTCACCGCGCAGGTTAATCACACCGCGGTAATAAACCTGTGTTTTCGGAACTCTTGTGATATTCTGCATTCTCACAATATTATCAACAAATTTAATATTAATTCCATACTGTTCGTTTCCGATTTTTACTACAATATACTGAACGATATTTTCGGAATTAGACGTTGCCGCAATTCTGTTCTCTTCCATAAACCGCCCCTCCTATACCAGTGTATTCGCGTCAATAATCAGTGCGACTTCGCCGTCACCTAAAATTGTTGCGCCACTTATCATTTTGTTGATGTTAATGTACTTTCCAAGCGACTTAATAACAATTTCCTGCTGTCCAATCAGACTGTCAACAACAAGACCAGCCTGCTTATCGCCTTTCTTTACAATAACAACCGTAAGGCTCTCTGTTTCCTCTTCCGCGGCGTCCGCAGGTACATCCAGAAGTTCACGGAGCCGTACAAGCGGAATAACGCTTCCCCGCAGATGAATAACTTCTTTGGAGTGTACATATTTAATATCCGTAATCGGAACATCCTCAATTGTCTGGATAGAACCGAGAGCAATCGCGTATTTTTCATTCCCCAGCTTCACCATAAGCGCCTGAATAATCGCAAGCGTCAACGGAAGCCGGATAATAAACGCGCTTCCCTCCCCATATGTAGTACGAACCTCAATATCTCCTCCAAGCGCCTCGATTTTGGATTTTACAACATCAAGCCCGACACCGCGTCCCGAAACATCCGAAATCTTATCTGCCGTGGAGAAACTCGGCTTAAACAATAAATCGACAATTTCTTTCTCCGTCATGGTTTCACTCTGTTCCTGCGTAATCACGCCTTTGTCCAGAGCTTTCTGTTTTACTTTTTCCGTGTCGATACCATTACCGTCGTCACGAACCTCAATTACAACATTATTGCCGTCCTGATACGCGTCGAGGAAAATGGAACCGACTTCCGGTTTTCCTCTCTCTTCTCTTATCTTTGCGCTCTCAAGACCGTGGTCCGCGGAATTTCGAAGAAGATGCATCAGCGGGTCGCCGATTTCGTCAATAACCGTACGGTCAAGTTCCGTATCCTCACCGGTCATGTACAGTTCCATCTTCTTATCCAGCTTCTTACTTAAATCACGAATCATACGTGGAAATTTACTGACAACGCTCTCAATCGGCATCATACGAACCTTCATAACAGATTCGTGAAGATTCGTTGTCACACGTTCAAGATACTCTATCTGTTCATTAAAACCTGCAGAATGAACCGACGCTTCCTCATTGATGCTAACCGAAACAAGTCCGTTTTTGGCAATAATCAGCTCTGATACAAGATTCATTAAAACATCCAGTTTTTCTATATCCACACGGACAGAGCGGCTTGCAACCGCTTTATTATTATTCTTTGCAGGCGCCGCTGTTTTTGCAGGCGCTGCCTGGGTAACCTGCGTCTTTGCAGGCGCGTTATTCTCCGTTTTTTCGACAGGCTTTTGCTCTATCTTGGCTACCTCTTCAAACGGCTGCTTAATCTGCTCGCCTACGGCATCCTTAATTTCCGAAACATTCTTAATAATTCCGATAATACTCTCGAACGATTCTTCACTTAAAAACACGATACTAAAATCTAAATCAAACTTCTCGTCCTCAATATCCTGCACAGAAGGTTCTGCTTTAATCACCTCTCCATGACCTTCAAGTCCCTTAAAAACAAGGAAGGCTCTCGCTGCCTTTAAAATGCAGGAAGATTCTACGGAAACGGTAATCGCGTATACGTTCATGCCTTTTCCGATTGCTTCGTTCACCGCATTCTTTTCAAAATCCGCAAGTGCGAGACTTTTATAACCTGCATCTTCTGCCGCTTTCTCCTCGCTGGCAGCTACGCCCGCATCTGCGGCTTCTTTCGGTGCCCCGCCGGCAAGAACGGCATTCAGTTCTTTGACAATACTTTCGTTATCGTCCGTTCCCTCGTCAGAAGAATTCTGAATATTGGCAACATAATTTTCCAACGCGTCAAGACATTGGAACAACACATCCACAAGTCCCCCGGAAACTTTCATCTTACCATTGCGGATTTCCGATAAGACATTTTCCATGTTATGGGTTAAATTCTGCATTCTCTTATAACCCATTGTGCCTGCCATACCCTTCAGGGAATGCGCCGCACGGAAAATCTCGTTTATTGTGTCCTGATTTTCCGGCTCTTTTTCCAAAACCATCAATTCGTCACTGAGAGACTGTAAATGTTCCTTTGATTCATCAATAAAAATCTCTAAATATTGGCTTACGTCCATTTTAAGACACCCCCACGCTCCTGATAATTGTATTTGCGATTTCCTCGAGAGGCTTTACCTCGTCGACTAAACCGGCTTCTGCTATTGCTTTCGGCATTCCGTATACCACACAGGTGTCTTTGTCCTGCGCAATGACGTGTACTTTCTTCTTTGACGCGAGATTCGCAATACCTTTGGTACCGTCGGCTCCCATGCCTGTCAGCACCACGCATGTAATCTCACCATAACTTGAATCCGTCAAAGAATTATACATAACGTTTGCACACGGCCGCAGCGCATCAATCGGCGGATTATCATTTAATCTTATCTGATGCGTATTTCCCTGTGTTCTGACAATCTCCATATGTCTCCCGCCCGGTGCGATATAAACATGTCCTTTTTCAAGAATTTCTCCGTCCACAGCTTCGGAAACTTTAATCTGGCTTAATTCATCCATACGCTGTGCCAGGGATAATGTAAATCCTCTCGGCATATGCTGTACCAATACCACGGGAGCATTGAGATTAGAAGGTAAAAGCGGAATAACGCTCTGCAGGGACTTCGGACCTCCGGTAGAACATGCCAGCGCCACCAGCTTCCCGCCATGACCGGCAACCGGTTCACAAAGAACTCTTCTGACCGGCTCGAACTTGAATGAAGACGTTCTCAATACCGGCTGTTTCTCCGGCTTTGGCATCGCCTTCACTTGTTGCATACCGCTCTCCGGCTTTATATCGTCAACACCGACAGCTACTGCCAGCGTCTCCAGAAGCCACTTCTTGAAATCGGCACCGGAAACTTCGGCATAGCTGGTAGGTTTCGTGACAAAATCAAAGGCTCCAAGCTCCAATGCCCGAATGGTCTCTTTTGCACCTTCGGTTGCCACCGTGCTGACGACAATCGTCGTATGCTTCACATGGTATTTCTGAAGACTCTCAAGGACTTCCAGACCACTCATTTTCGGCATATTGATATCCATAATAATGGCATCAAACCGTCCCGGATTGGCAGTAATTTTTTCAAATGCCTCCAGTCCGTCCCTTGCAGTATCTGCAACCTCATATTCATTGTGTGATTTAATTATATCAGAAATAACCCTTCTCATAAGTGCAGAGTCATCTATAATCAGTATTTTTTTCCCCATGACTTCACATCCTATTCCACTACACCTTTTTCTTCCTCTGGTTGCGCTCTTCTTTAAATATATATTTGATTAACAGTTCCCTGTCTTCTTCTTTAATCTGTAAAAATTCCACCCGGTTCTCATAGGAATCCCTTCTTCCTTTCACTGTTCCTGTAAAAACCACCTTGGAAATTGCTTCACATTTTTTTATCTCGTTATCAAACGGTAAATTAATGAGCAGCAATAATTTTGTTTCCTTCGGCATATTGTCCCTGGAAATAAATTTTACGCCGCCGCCGCTGATATCGACGGAAACACCTGTCGAATACGGTCTCTTTATTATCTCGTCCGGCACTTCGCCTACACGCCGGAAATATGCTTCGTCTTCCTGGGTAAACAGTTTATATTGTATCTCAATGTTTGTGCCCAGACGGAAATACTGCCGTCTCTGATATTTCTTTAAATCGGTTAGAAGACTCACAACCAGCACATATACGTTACTGCTCTTATAACGGTTGATTATCTCACCATTGCATGTATACATACCCTTTTTGGCATAAAAGAACAATTCAAACTTTCTTCCCACCTCCAGCGGAATGAGCTTACCTTCTAAAATAGGCATGGCAATGTTCAATACACCTTCATACTCTTCATCAAATTCCAATATCTGGCTGGTATATACAGGAACGCTCTTCTGCTTTTCCTCGTTCATTGTATGAAGAATTTCTCTCATTTCAATTTTGTTACCAAGCGATAAGATATCCTCAATCATGCTGCACCTCTATTATCTTTTACGTTTGAAAATATTCACAAAAAATTTGCCTACGCCAATCTTCTGACTCTGGCTATAATCATTGTTGTTTTCCAGATTCTTCGCTGCCGCCTCGTATGCTTTGCTTGCCGCCGAATTTGGATACATGATGGACACCGGTTTTTGTTTCATGACGGACTTTGTGACCAGATAATCCTGCGGAATACAGCCAAGCATAGACAGATTGATATTCAGAAATCTGTCAACAAGCATACTCATCTTTTCGTAGAGAATCTGTCCTTCACTCTCGGAATTGACTCTGTTACATAAAACTCTGATATGCGTGTCGTTTCTCTCAAATCCCGGAAACATATTAAGCGCCTTCAAAAGCGCATAGGCATCGGTGATGGACGTTGGTTCCGGCGTTGTAACCAGAATCACTTCCGCGCTTGCCGCTACAAATTCCAGCACGCTTGGCGAAATTCCCGCTCCCGTGTCAATGATAACCACATCAGCCATCTTCTCAAGCTCCGCCATTTTATACACAAGCCGCTTAATCTGTTCGCTGTCCAGATTCACCATTTTCGCAATTCCCGAACCGCCCGAAATAAACCCGACGCCTTCCGGTCCCTGCATGATAATCTCTTTCAGGTCTTTTCCTTTGTACATAATGTCTGATAAATTATACTGCGGAATCACGCCAAACATGACCTCAATATTTGCAAGCCCGAAATCGGCGTCCAAGATAATAACGCGTTTTCCCATACGTTTAAACTGAAGCGCCAGATTGATTGCCGTGTTGGATTTACCGACGCCGCCTTTTCCGCTTGTGACGGTAATTACGCGTGAACTGCTCACCTGCTTTTGTTCCTGCTGTTTAATTATATTTCTTAAGCTTTCAGCCTGATCCATTCTATACTTTTCCTCCAAGCAACTGTTTTGCCAGTTTCTGCACGTTTATTACTTCAATATCATCCGGAACGTTCTGTCCCGCTGTCGTGTAGGACAAATGCGCTCCTGTCAGTAATTTTATATTCAGGATATTTCCCAAAGCTCCTGTTTCGTCAAGTTTCGTAAATAAAAGTTTATAATCTCCCAGTTTTTCATAAGCTTTGGCAATACTGATTAAATCTTTATATTTCGTTGTGACGCTTAAAACCAGAAAAATTTCCGATTCCATATCACGTTCTTCCTTTTTCACCGAATTATATAAATTGATAATGTTGATACGCTGTTCCTTATTCTTGTGCGAACGTCCCGTCGTATCAACAAGAATCAAATCATAATTTGTAAATTCATCCAGCGCGTTTTTCAGTTCGTCATCCGTATAAACCACCCTCACCGGTACGTCAAGAATATTCGCGTATGTATTTAACTGCTCTACCGCAGCAATACGATACGTATCCGATGTGATAAACGCGACTTTCTTATGTTCATTCAGCTTATATTTGGAAGCAATCTTAGCGATAGTCGTCGTCTTGCCGACCCCGGTAGGTCCCACAAAAAACACAACTTTTCTGGTATCGCCAATCCTGATAGTATCCGCTTCCCCCAGCTTTAAGATAATCTTCTGGTAAACTCCCGCGAGAATACTGTCTATATTGGATTCTTTTTTCAGTGAATTTTCAATTTCGTTCACAATATCGTTCGCGTACTTTTCATCCACTTCGTTATCAATCAGTTTGTTATACACCAATCTCAACGTCTTAATATTATTATTCATGGCACGCTGTCTCGGGTCGTCTGTTTCGTCGTTAAATGTATTGTCCTCCATTCTGTCCGGATGCTTCTCTTCTGTGTTTTCTTTTATCCTGCTCTTGAGCATCTCCGATAAATTATCAAGTTTTCGTTCAATTTCGTCGGAAGCCGGAATGACGTCAATCTTCTCGTCAGCTCTTAAATCAATTTTACCTTTGGGCTTGCTTTCCAATACCGGTTTTTTTTCATTAATCTCCTGCACAAATTCCCTTTCTTCCAGCGCTGCAGTAATCTCCACTTTATCCCTCCGGAACAGACGGAAAATCCCGCGCTGCTTAATCGTCTTAACATTTAACACGACTGCCTGCGCCCCCAAATCTTCCTTCGCCCTCATGACTGCTTCCGTTTCTGTCCGCGCTTCAAATTTCTTCACTATCATTTTATGCTGTCACCATCCCAACTGACTGTAATTCTATATTTGAGTCTACCTCATTATAGGAAATAACAATAATATCCTTGAAATAATCACTTGCAAGCTTTCTATAATACATTCGAACAATCGGAGACGTAATCACGATCGGATTCTTACCCATATTTTCCAATTTGCCAAGCTCCGTCTCTGTAGAGTTCATAATCTTCTTTACCCTGTCCGGAGCGAGTGTCAGATATGCTCCCTGCTCCGTCTGCTTCACGGAACCCATAATCTCCTGCTCAACGGTCGGGTCAAGCGTTACGACGCTTGTAGTTTCATTCGCCAGAAAGAACTTACTGGATATGGTCCGTTTGAGACTCTGTCTTACATATTCCGTCAAAATATCTGTATCTCTCGTTGAGGCAGCATGGTCTGCAATCGTTTCAAATATCGTAACAAGGTCTCTGATGGAAATCCCCTCCTGCAAAAGATTCTGAAGCACTTTCTGCACTTCGCCGACTCCTACCAGCTTTGGAACAAGTTCTTCCACAACGGTAGAATTGCTTTCTTTAACATTGTTGATAAGATTCTGTACATCCTGTCTTGTCAGAAGTTCAGCAATGTGGCTTCGGATAACTTCCGTCAGATGCGTCGCGATAATAGACGGCGCATCAACCACCGTATATCCAAGCGACTCTGC
>CAJTZH010000073.1 GCA_910584325.1 uncultured Lachnospiraceae bacterium
CCGGAAATAATATTGTCCGTGAGAAAACAGAAGTGCTATTAGTGGATGATCTTAGGGCATATTTGCGCACCCAATATGCTTCGGATGAACTGACTGAAAGCGAAATTGACAGCATTATCCTTTCTTTGCGCACCGTGGGCGGCACCTTGTATGATGCAAATAAAACAGTGATGAACATGATTGTAGACGGTTTTGTGTTCAATCGGGAAGATAAGGATAAAAAGGACATATTTATTGAGTTATTGAATTATAAAGAACCGGAGCAGAATATTTTTAAAATTGTTAATCAGTTGGAAATAGAGGGTTATAATTATCAAATTCGTATTCCTGACGGTATTATTTATGTCAATGGACTTCCGCTTGTGGTATTGGAGTTTAAGACTGCTATCCAGGAAAATACAACCATCATGGATGCCTATACCCAGTTGACAGTCAGATATCAGAGAGATATTCCCGAAATATTTAAATACAATGCATTTGTGGTGATTTGCGATGGAGCAAATAGTAAGTATGGCTCATTGTTTACAAAATATGAGTTTTTTTATGCCTGGAGAAAAGTAAATGATGACGACAAAGAAATGGACGGTATTAATTCATTGTTTACTATGGTGGATGGTTTGCTTGCGAAAAACAGACTTCTTGCGGTGGTAAAGAATTTTATTTACTTTCCGGACGGAACAGATAACAATACAAAAGTTATATGCCGTTATCCACAATTTTTTGCAGCCAATAATCTGTTTGAAAATGTTAAAGCCCATATGAAACCTGCTGGTGACGGAAAAGGCGGTACATATTTCGGAACGACGGGATGCGGCAAGAGTTATACAATGCTGTTTCTTACACGTATGCTTATGAAAAATAGTTATTTCAAAAGTCCGACAATTGTAATTATTACAGATAGAACAGATTTGGATGATCAGTTATCAAAACAGTTTGTAGCGTCTAAGCAGTTTATTGGTGATAATAATGTAATAAGTATAGAATCAAGAGACAGGCTGCGTGAGGAGTTGCAAGGGAAGCCAAGCGGAGGAGTATATTTAACGACAATTCAGAAATTTACAGAAGATACACAGCTTTTAACAGACCGTTATAATGTTATTTGTATTTCGGATGAAGCACACCGTTCACAGACTAATTTTGATATGAAAGTAAGAATTACAAATGATGGCGTGAATCGGACCTATGGTTTTGCAAAGTATCTGCATGATTCCTTACCGAATGCAACTTATATTGGTTTTACAGGAACACCGATTGATGCAACATTGGAAGTGTTCGGAGATATTGTCGGACATCCTTATACGATGACGGAAGCGGTTAAAGATGAAATTACGGTAAACCTTGTATATGATGGACGGGCAGCGAAGGTGACATTGCGTGAGGATAAATTGCAGGAAATTGAAGAGTATTATGATAAATGTGCTGACCTTGGAACATCTGAGGAACAGATAGAAGAAAGCCAGAAAGCAGTGGCGCATTTAAATGTGATTATTGGAGACCCGGAAAGATTAAAAGCAGTAGCAAAAGATTTTGTCGCCCATTATGAAAAAAGAGTAGAGGAAGGTTCAACAGTAGCGGGTAAAGCAATGTTTGTATGTGCAAATAGATTAATTGCATATGCATTTTATTTGAATCTGATAAAACTTCGTCCTGAATGGAAAGAAAAACGAAAAGCACCGGAAGGAATAACGTTAACGGAACAAGAGGAAAAGGAATTAAAACCGATAGAAAAAGTCTGTCTTGTTATGACAAGAAATAAAGATGATAACAAAGAACTTTTTGAGCTGCTTGGAACAAAGGAAAATAGGAAAGAGTTGGACAGGCAGTTTAAAAACGTAAAATCTAATTTCAAAATAGCTATTGTAGTTGATATGTGGTTGACGGGATTTGATGTGCCATGTCTTGATACGATATATATTGATAAACCGATTCAGCAGCATACATTGATACAGACGATATCCAGAGTCAATCGTGTCTATGAAGGTAAAGACAGGGGCGTAATTGTTGATTATATTGGTATTAAGAAAAATATGAATATGGCGCTTCGCAAATATACAAATTTTGAAAAACAAGAATTGGATGATGCCAGTCAGGCAGTTACAATCGTGTTGGACCAGCTTGAAGTGCTGGACAGGATATTTCATAATTTTAATGCAAAAGATTACTATGAAGGAAGTCCGATTGAACAGTTAAACTGCCTAAATAGAGCTGTGGAATATATTCAGTTAACACAGGACTTGGAACTGCGCTTTATGAGTGGTGTAAAGAAAATGAAACAGGCGTTTAACCTGTGCAGTTTGGATGAACAGCTTTCTGATATGGATATTGAAAAAATACATTTTTACCAGGCAGTTCGTTCCGTGCTATTTAAATTGACAAAAGGGGAAGCACCTGACATTTCCCAGATGAATAGTAAGGTTCGTAAATTACTTGAGAATGCGATACAAGCTGATGGCATAGAAGAATTATTTGAGACGGGGAAGCATATCAATGTTGATATTTTCAGCGATGAGTATATGGCTCGGATTGAAAAAATCAATATGCCGAATACAAAAATAAAGGTATTGCAAAGATTACTTACTTATGCCATTGAGGAATTTAAAAAGGTAAATAAAATGAAAAGTATTGAATTTACTGAACGTATGAAAGCTGTGGTTGAAATTTACAATAACCGGAGAAAAGAAGAAATTTATGCCAATGAAGTTCTTGATGATGTGGCAACACAACTTGTCAATTTAATTCACGAATTGAAAGTTGAAAGAAATTCTTTTAAAGAAATCGGAATCGATTATGAAGAAAAAGCATTTTATGATATTTTATTTGCCGTATCAAAAAGATATAATTTTGAGTATCCTCATGACAAGCTGATTAAATTGTCTAAAGAAATCAGATTAGTTGTAGACGATAAAACAAAATATACCGATTGGTCTGCCAGAGAGGATATTAAGGCAAATTTACAGGTGGATTTAATTATTTTATTGGATAACTATGGCTATCCTCCGGGTACGATTGATGATGTTTATAAAGAAGTTTTGGAGCAGGCGGAAAATTTTAAGAAGTATGTGCAGTGATGGCTGCTTTCACTTTTGGGCTAATTATTCAATAGGGTATCTGTAAATTTGAAAAGAAGTATGGTAAAATATGACTTAATAATCCAAAAAGTAAGGAGGCGAAGCAGGTGGAATCAAATAAAACGAGCAATTTGAATAGAATATTTACACGTAATATGCTTCGTCATTTCATAGAAGGAAAAGTTGATAACACATATTCGTCCGTAATAAGGCGTTATACAATTAAACCGGACCAAAAGAGCAATAGACAATTAGTAAGCGAAATATATTGTGAATTAAAGAAAAACTATCGTAATGAATATTTTTATAAAAATACGTTGTTAAACAAATTGCTTTTGGGTGTACATAGTGTTAATACAACTACGGCATTAACAGAAGTTGCAATTGCAAAATCAAAAGCGGATTTTGTGTTAATCAATGGTAAGGCTGTCGTGTATGAGATAAAGACAGAGTTAGATAATCTTGAAAGGTTAAGTTCACAAATAGATGACTATTATAAGGCGTTTGACCACGTGGCTGTAGTTACATATGAGAAAAATTTGCATGCCTTGCAAAATGTTTTGATTAATATTGATAAACCTGTTGGAATTTATATCTTGAGAAAAAGCGGGAAGTTAGGTGTTGTAAAGAAACCGGAAAGATATACGGATGATTTGGATAAAGAGATTTTATTTAAACTATTAAGAAAAAGCGAATATGAAGCTATAATTGTACAAAAATATGGTTATTTACCGGAGGTTACTCAATTTCAATATTATTCAGCTTGTAAGGAACTGTTTTTACAGATATCAATAGAGGAGGCATACATACTTGTTTTGAGTCAGTTAAAAAAGAGAATGCGGCTGGAGATAGAGGAGTTTGTTAAAATACCATATGAATTAAGGTTTTTGGCTTATTTTATGGAATTGAATCATGAGGATTATCAAAAACTTGAACAATTTTTAGAATGTCAATATGGAGGTGAATAGGATGTATTTTCCGTATTTAAGAGGACGGCAGTTTGAATTAATTGCATTACGTGAATTAGTGCAAAAAGGTATTTTAAGCAGTAAAATAATTCCGATTATAGAACCTGTGAAGTTGTCTTCTACATTAATTAAGACCATAGATGTATATGGAGAAAATGACAGAACGCTGGCAATTATTACCAATCCCAAAGTGGGGACTTTCAGCAGTGACGTAAAAGAAGAAAAAAATCAAAAATTAAAAGAATGTTTATCTGCAAGTTTGAAAGAAAATAATAATATCCTTTTTATGAATTTACTTAGAGCAAATTCAAAGCCGGAGAGATTTATTGAAAAGCATGCAGATAATATGGGAACTATTTGCGTGGATAAAGACGCAGTGCCGGTTTATGAAGATTTTTTTGCAGAAACAGATGTAAAGTATAACTTGATACCGGATGAAAGTGGATTTAGAAGAAAAATAAGAAAAAACAGAGTTCTTTTAGCAGATAAGTTTAATAAACAAGATAGGAATAATGATTATATTGATGTTGATGATGAGCCGTTTTCAGAAGATCATTTGTATTATTTAGAAGATCAGTATGTGGGATTTGCTGATTATTCCGTAGTAGGTGAGGACTATAATGAAACCGGCTTTGCCCCATATGCGGTTGCAATTCATATAGTTTATTTTGATAAAGATGATAGTCTTCGTGTAAAACATTTTGTATCAGATTCCAATGATGATGTAAGTGATACCGCCGGAAAGTTTAAAGAGGCATTATCGAAACTTGTAGAGTGGAATAAGAAAAAGAACCTTGATACGTTTGCGATAAAGGAATTTGAGGACTTGTATCGTCGGGAGGCTTATCCGGGTTTAGGAACAGTGAAAAAATTATCGATTATGCATCATTTAGAACTGATAGGAAAGTACTTAGATAAGGAGTAGCTTATGATAATATGCGAGAGGTGCTTTTGTGATACAGAGCTGGTTTCGGTTATTCGAAGTAAAGCAGTGATTGGCGAGTGTCCGTTATGTAAAAGTAAAAATGTACATATATATGATACGGATAAGTATGAGGAATTAGGCATGTTATTTGACGAACTGATAAGCATATATACTCCTGTTTCTTTATTACCACAATCATATCCCAAATCAGATACGCGTTTGTTAAAAAGTGAATTATTAAATAATTGGAACATTTTTAATAGCAGGAGTGAGTCGGATGTATATAAAATAATTACTGCAATTTGTAAAGAAAAATATGAATATAATGAGGAATTATTTGATCAGCCGGTTGGCATTCTGGAACAATATGAACAAGAGTATTTAATGGAGCATTCACTGTTGACTACAAATTCTTGGGATGATTTTGTCAATGCGATAAAAACAAAAAACCGTTTTCATACACATTATGTTGATTTAGATTTATTGGAAAGATTTTGCTCATATATTCGTAAACCTTATAAAGCAGGAGAACTGTTTTATCGATGTAGAATTTCGACGGAAGAAGGACTTTCTGTTGAGGAGATGGGGGCGCCACCACTTGAAAAGACGACAGATGGCAGAGCCAATGCAAGGGGGATTAGATGCCTGTATTTGGGTGATACTGCGGAAACTACAATATATGAAGCAAGAGCCGGCGCATATGATTATGTGACGGTAGGAAAGTTTAAATTAAAAAAAGATATTATCGTAGTCGATTTAAAAAAGATTAATCAAATCAGTCCATTTATAGACGGGTTGAATTGCTTGGAATATGCGATTAATAAAGAACACCTGAATAAGATAAATAATGAAATGGGTAAGATTATGAGAAGGAGTGACAGTGCTTTAGATTATGTCCCTACACAATATATTACGGATTTTGTAAAGAGCATTATTCATGACGGGATTGAGGAATATGCTGGGATAGAGTATAAAAGCGTGATGCATAGCGATGGATATAATTTGGCGGTGTTTGACCCTGACGTATTTGAATGTATTGAGACAAAAGTCTATAGAATTGATACAATTGATTATCGAAAACATGTTGTATAGTAATTTTTCCGACAAATCTGCCGATATATATTAAAATATACAATCCGGCATGCATGGAAGCGGCTGGGGGTGCAGAGCACGGGATTATTCAAGGAGGAATCATGTATGAAAGTTGGAAATGAAGTAAAGAGTATCGCCTATGGAAACGCGGCGGCAGCGGAGAACGGCAGCACCGCGGACAAGTCTAAAAAGGGTAAGGGGTTACGGAACGGTTCCATCAACGCCGCCAACTTAAATCTTGGTACGGACCCTGTGGAAGAGAAACGGAAAAAGGCGCGGGAAATGGCAATGGAGCTTGTAAAAGATGTCTTTGCCAGAGAGTGCGAGTTTGACGATTCGCTCGTTTCGCGTGACAAACACGCAAAAGAACTTTTGGCTGAGAATATGGAGCACAAAGATATTCTTTCGGATATTGATAAAGAAAGAAAAAATCTGAGGGAGCTGCATGAAATACCTGAGGGCGGCGTAGAAGATAAAGAACTGGATTTACTGCGCAAAGAAGAACGGGCGCAGAAATATCCCGATCTTGTGAAACTGTCGGACGAGGAAAAAGAACAGCTTGGCAAAATCCATGCCAGAGGTCTGACGCCGTATCAGGAAGCAGTGAGGAAACTGGACGCCGCAGAAGCGGAATACAAGGAGAAAATCAGGGACAATGAGGGAGAAGCCCTTCAGGAGTACGGTATGGTCCGCGGTATGAAGCTGGAGCATTTAAAGCAGCATGATATGGTTGACGCCGTGACAGAAGGGGAGAAGATTATCAAGGCGGCGAGCGGCGAAATCGTTGGAATGCTCAGAGATGAAGTAAAAGATACTATTGACGAGAAGTTTGAGGAAGAGAAAGAAAAAGCCAAAGAGAAGAAAGAAGAAAAAGAAGAGCTCGAAGAAAGAATTGAAGAGGCAAAAGCCGACGCAGACAAATATGACGAAGTAAAGGCGAAAAGGGAAGAAAAAGAACGGGAGAAGATGTACGAAATCAGTACGTCGATGGACGTTGTCAAGCAGGGAAAAGAGGCGGAAGCGCTGCCGGATGATGAAAAATCGATGACGCAGGTCATTAACGAGCTGATGCTTTCGACAGAGGATATCAAAGGTCTGGTTGTAGACGAGAAATTATAACAGATTGCATATAACAGGAGGAAACGAATGGCAGCAGTAAAAAATCCGGTATTGACGGGGTTTCACCCGGACCCGTCCATGATTTGCGTGGGAGATGATTACTATATTGCGACGTCTACATTTGAATGGTTTCCGGGAGTTGCGCTTTATCATTCAAGAGACTTAGCGCACTGGGAACTGCTCCCGGCGCCGCTTAACCGGTTAAGTCAGTTAAATATGACAGGAGAGCAGTGTTCCACCGGAGTCTGGGCGCCGGATTTAAGCTACTGCGACGGCAGATTCTATTTGATTTATACGGACGTAAAGACCGGAAACAGCGGTATGACGTTTTATGACGTAAGAAATTATCTTGTGACGGCGGACGATATCTGCGGAGAATGGAGCGAGCCTGTTTACTTAAACAGCAGCGGTTTCGACCCTTCGCTGTTTCATGACGACGACGGAAGAAGCTGGTTTGTCAATATGCAGTTTGATTATCGTCCGTGGAATATCCGTTTTGGCGGAATCGTGATACAGGAGTATTCCAAAGAAGAACAAAAGCTTATCGGAGAGCCAAAGAATATTTTTGTGGGAACGACGCGCCGCGTGACGGAAGCACCGCACATTTATAAAAAAGACGGATATTATTATCTGTTCTGTGCCGAGGGCGGTACAAAATATGACCACTGTGAGACGGTGGTGCGCAGTAAAAATATTCTGGGACCTTACGAATTAAGTCCGTTCTCACCGTTGATTACATCAAAACCGTATCCGTTAAACCCGCTGCAGAAAGCGGGACATGCGAGCATTGCCAAGGGAGCGGACGGGAAATGGTATCTCGCGCATTTGTGCGGACGACCGGTCGGGAAAGAACGCTGTTGTATTCTTGGAAGAGAGACGGCAATTCAGGAACTTGTCTGGGAGGACGGCTGGCCAAGACTGTCCGGCGGCGTCAACGAACCGGCGGAATTTTTTGAAGCGCCGTGCAAATCCATGGCAGCGCCGGGCGCACCTTCGGGGTCGTCAGAAAGCGCGGCACTGCCGGAATATGCGGCGTTATCGGAAACTGTACCGCCAAAGTTTTCTCCTTCATGGTCAAAGACAGGCATTTGGGCGGGACAGGACTGGCGGGACGATTTTGATAAAGAAAACTGGAATCCGCGTTTTCTGTCGTTGCGTATACCGCTTTCAAAGCGGGCAAGCCTTCGCGAGCGGACAGGGTGGCTCCGCCTGTACGGCAGGGAATCGCTGGAGTCGTTATATGAACAGTCGTTCCTTGCGGCAAGACAGCAGCATTTCTATTTTCAGGCGGATACGAAGCTGGAATGTTCTCCGGTCAGCTATCAGCAGACGGCGGGACTTGTTTATTACTATGACACATTAAGCTGGTACTATTTGTGCGTGACTGCCGATGAGCAGAAGGGGAGAGTGCTTACGGTCATGCAAAAAATACTGAACCAGTTTTCCATGCCGCTTGGCGTGGGAGTTTCCATACCGGACGAAGGTGCGGTATATTTAAGACTGGAAGCAAAAAAAGAGACGGCGCAGTTTTATTATTCCTTAGACGGCGTACAGTACGAAGCAATCGGAGATACGCTTGACGCGACGGTCTTGTCGGATGATTATTACAGAAAAATAAGCACGAGCAGGTTTACGGGAGCGTTTGTGGGAATCTGCTGTCAGGATATTGCGGGACGGGGAGGATACGCGGATTTCGATTACTTTGAATATCGTGCCCGGAATCGTGACGAATCGGAAAGGATAGAAAATGGCAGGTAAAACAAATTGTGATTTATGCGGTCATTACGCGTATGACGCAGAAGAGGAATGTTATTTCTGCGACCTGAATTTAGACGAGGACGATATGATGCGTTTTCTTACCGGAAGTAATGACAGCTGCCATTATTTTCAGTTATATGACGAGTACGCGGTCGTGAGAAAACAGATTTAACGGAAATCGACGAGTGTTTTATGGAGCAGTTTTTAGACAAGAAGGAAATCAGAAAGCGGATGCTTGCAAAGCGACAGGAGCTTTCGAACGAGGAAGTCGGGGAAAAATCACAACAAATCTGCGCGCGGCTGAAAAAGCTGGATATCTTTTGCCGCAGCAAAAATATTTGTCTGTACATGCCTGTCCGAAACGAAGTAGACGTCACGCTGCTTTTTGAAATCGTGTGGGAAAGCAAAAAACAACTGTGGCTTCCACGGGTAGACAAAAATACAGGGCAGATGCGTTTTTTTTCATATGGGAAGGATACGCCTCTGATGAAGGGGATGTATAACATTTTGGAGCCGGATGGCACGCGCTGTCTCGTTCCCGATGAAACGACGCTCGTTGTTATGCCGGGAGCCGTTTTTTCACGGAACAGGGAACGGATTGGATACGGCGGCGGATATTATGACAGATTTCTTGCGGAAAATGAAATGTGCAGGACAGTTGCGGTCTGCTATGATTTCCAGATTCTTAAAAGTATACCGGCGCAATTACATGATATAAAGCCGGAGATGATTATCAGCGAAGAGAGAATATTTTGAAAAAGCCTGTTTGCCGCAAAAGCGGCAGTGCAGGCTTTTTATTGTGCAATAAATTAATATGGTAAATATATTTTTAATCAGGATGAAAAAATTATCAACAGATTCTTTTGCCCAATCGTATTCTAAGTAGGAGGTGATAAAGTGAATGAACATATGATACGGGAAATATATGAGCGTCATGCGGACAATGTGTACCGATTGTGTTATTCATATCTGAAAAATACAGAGGACGCCAAGGATGCCCTTCAAAATACATTTGTCAGGCTGATGAAAACTGAAAAAGAGTTTGAAAGCGTGGAACATGAGAAAGGGTGGCTGATTGTAACGGCGGGGAATGTCTGTAAGGATATGCTGAAGTCCTTCTGGAGAAAGAAAGTGACGATAGACGACGAATCATTTTCGAATATTCCGGTTCATGACGAAAACAGGGAGCTGCTTCTGGCAGTACTTTCACTTCCGGTAAAATACCGTATTTCACTGTATCTGCATTATTACGAAGGATATACGTCGGCAGAAATTGCCAAGTTAATGAAAAAGAGCGACGGAACGGTAAGGGGATATCTTGCGAAGGGAAGAGATTTGTTAAAGGAAAGGTTAGGTGAGGTTTAATGAAAAATCGATTTAGAAGAGTATTTGACAAAGTTTCTCTGGACAGCGCGGAGAGAAACAGTATTATCGAAAATGTTGTGAATCATCAGCGTGTTGAAAGAGAAGGAAGGCATTTCTGGCAGACAAATGCGGGTGGAATCGTTATGGGCTGTGCGGCGCTGGTTGTATTTGTTCTGATTAATGCAGCGATATTTGGCGGAATGAATAAAGGAGCGGCAACGCCGATGGCACCGTCAGACTTGGAATGGGCAGATTCTATGGATTTTCCACCGGATGCAGTACCGGAACCACATGAATCGGTGCATATTATTGTATCGGCAGGCGTACATGATGCAAATCATTGGGGCGAAGTGTACCTGGATATGGCGGTAAATTTCTTGTATTACAAGGAACGTGCCATGGAAGAGGAATGCGGATATCAGGAGCTGTTTGATGAGGACATCAAGGACCACATTAATAATGGAACATATAGTGGTATTCCATCAGGAAGCTGGATAGTCAGTATCGGGGCAGATGATAATCTTCTTGATAATGCTGAGAATCTTGAGCTTGTGAAAATGTATATTGATACACTTGCTGCAAATGTAGGGTTTGAGGTGAAGGACATGAATATATATCCTTCTTTTGGCTGGATGATGTCTGAGGCTGAAACAGTTTCAAATGATGCGGCAGATGATTCTTCACATCCGACGGACGCAGTAACTGTTGAAACAGTTTCAAATGATGTGGCAGATAATTCTTCACATCCGATGGATGGTACCGGCACCACTTGAATCGGTGCGTATTATCGTATCGCCAGGTGTACATGATGCAAATCATGATGGCGAAGTGTACATGGATCTGGCGATAAATTAATGGCTTTTAAGGAAATTGCCGAGAAAGAGGAACGCGGATATCAGGAGCAGTTTGACGCCTTCGCCACTAACGTTATCAATAATCATAAAATTCATTCTGGCAGTATTCCATCAGGAAGCTGGATAGTCAGTATCGGAGCAGATGATAATCTTCTTGACAATGAGGAGAATCTTGAGCTTGTGAAAATAGCTATTGATGCACTTGCTGCAAAGGCAGGGTTTGAGGTGGAGGACATAAATATATATCCTTTCTTTAACTGGATTAGAGTAGACGCACGGATAAAAAGTAGTAATCATTCTTGTTTTCTTTTGAAAAATTTGTTATACTAATGAGAAAGCAGAAAAGGAGGATGATTATGGACAACAAAACAATGTACAAGCTCAGTTACGGTTTATTCGTACTGACGGCAAACGAAAACGGAAAAGATAACGGCTGTATTATCAATACGGCGATACAGCTTACCTCGGAACCGCACAGAATCAGTATTGCGGTTAATAAAGCAAACAAGACGCATGATATGATAATGGATACGAAGAAATTTACGGTATCCATTCTCAGCGAGGAGGCTGATTTCGGATTGTTTCAACATTTCGGATTCCAGTCAGGTAAGAATGTAGATAAATTTGCGGATTTTACAGATTGTAAGCGTGGTTTTAACGGCTGCAATTATATCACGAGAGGAACAAACGGATATATCGCGGGCTGGGTTGAACAGACGATTGACCTTGGCACCCACACGTTGTTCATCGCAACGGTGACGGATATGGAAGTACTTGGTTTGGTACCGTCCGCAACGTATACGTACTATCAGCAGAATATTAAACCAAAGCCAAAGAAGGAGGAGACAAAGCCGGGATACCGTTGTACGGTATGCGGTTATGTGTACGAGGGAGAGGAACTTCCGGCAGATTTTATCTGTCCGGTATGTAAGCACCCTGCAAGCGATTTTGAAAAAACAAATTAGTAACGGATTCAAGTATGATGCGGATATGGGTTTACCGTCCGTAATCATACTTGAATTTTTTTGTAAAAAGGCGTAAAATGGGAATATCGAAAAGATAAAACAGCGGAGGTATGGATATGGCACTTGATAAGGATTTTTTTAACAGAATCGGTGAAAAGATTTCGGAAGTCGGGGCGGACGTAAGCCAGAAGGCGAAAGACGCGTCTGCGGTTCTTTCTCTCAAGAATAAGATTCGCGAGGAAGAAAACAAAGAGAAGTTTATTTATCAGGAAATTGGCAGGAAATATTTTGAGGAGCATAAAGCCGACGAGGAAGACCCGTATGCGGACGATATTAAGGCAGTTTTAGCGGCAAAGGCAGGAATTGAGACGCTGCGCGGAGAACTTCAGGAAATCAAGGGCATCGAGTTCTGTCCGGTATGCAAAGAGGAGATTGACAAAGAAACGATTTTTTGTCCGAAATGCGGAAATAAAGTCCGGTAAGACGGTTGGTTCTTTTGGGTGAAGCGGCTGCCGGAAATTATATAGTTATTAAAAATTATTAAAATTTTGTTAATTTATTGACAATATATAATTGATGTGCTATGATTAAGTTACATTAATAAAAGGGAGTAGCAAGCGACGATTATCGTTTATGCATGCGTCAGTACGATTAGAGGAATCTAATCCGCAGCCTATGTAAATTGCGAGACTTTTATGATGGCAGATGCCATGATAAGAGTCTCTTTTTCATTGAACGGGACGAATAAATACGAATATCATGGCACACAACAATTTAAAGGAGGAAACAGTATGGAAGACTATACCGTGTTTAAGGGAAAGGCAAGGAAAATCGGCGGCAATACCGGAAAAATTATCAGAAATATGGTGATTGTCGTAGCGGTCGTTATTATCGCCGCAAATTCATTTTTTACAATTAACGAGCAGGAACAGGCTGTTTTAACGACATTCGGCGTTGCGAAATCAGTGACCCAGTCGGGACTGCATTTCAAGATACCGTTCATACAGCAGGTTGAGAAAGTCAATACAACTATTAAAGGGATTCGTATCGGTTATGACAACAATGACAATTCCGTTGACGAAGAGTCGGTGATGATTACGTCGGATTACAATTTTGTCAATGTCGATTTTTATCTGGAGTACCGTTTTTCGGATCCGATTAAAGCGGTGTACGCATCAGACAAACCGGAGGTTATTTTGAAAAATATCGCGCAGAGCTGTATCAGACGCGTCATCGGACAATATGATGTGGACAGCGTATTGACAACCGGTAAAGCGGAAATTCAGTCGATTATTAAAGAAGAGATAGTGCGTGAATTAGAAACAAACGACATCGGCGTGACACTTGTGAACATTACGATTCAGGATTCCGAGCCGCCGACGACAGAAGTTATGGAGGCATTTAAGGCGGTTGAGACCGCAAAACAGGGCAAGGAAACTTCGATTAATAACGCGAACAAATACGCGAATGAGAAACTTCCGGAAGCGCAGGCAAAAGTAGACCAGGTATTAAAAGACGCGGAGGCCGGTAAAGCGCAGCGAATCAACGAGGCAAACGCAGAGGTGGCAAAATTTAATGCGATGTACGAAGAGTACCTGAAAAATCCGCAGGTTACGAAGCTGAGAATGTATTTTGAAACGATGGAAAAAGTTCTTCCGGGAACGAAGGTTTATGTGACCGATGAAAAAACAGGCGTATCCACAATACTGCCGCTTGAGTCGTTTACAACCAATTCAGCAAAAGAACAGTAAGGAGGAGTCATTATGAAAAAAGGTATCGTTGCTTTTA
>CAJTZH010000074.1 GCA_910584325.1 uncultured Lachnospiraceae bacterium
AAACTGGGATGCTCCCTTGGAGAG
Source organism: uncultured Lachnospiraceae bacterium (assembly GCA_910584325.1). Taxonomy (GTDB): domain Bacteria; phylum Bacillota; class Clostridia; order Lachnospirales; family Lachnospiraceae; genus MGBC120314. Next base: position 25 of record CAJTZH010000074.1, read on the forward strand.
TTATCCCGCCGTGTGCATGAACAGGGCGTTGAATTCGGTATCTGGATTGAGCCGGAAATGGTTTCACAGGACAGCAATCTGTACAAAACGCATCCGGAATGGGTGATGCAGGTTCCGGGTAAGAATCCGGTGCGGACAAGGAACCAGCTTGTACTTGATTTTGCGAATCCTCAGGTTGTCGAATACATCTATGACGCGATGTGCCGTGTTTTGGGGCAGGCGCAGATAGAGTATGTCAAATGGGACATGAACAGAAGCCTTTCCGACATTTATTCAGGGTATGCCGATAATCAGGGAAAAGTATTTTATGATTATATGCTTGGCGTTTATCGTCTTCTTGAGAAGCTGACCGCAAAATTCCCCGATATTTTATGGGAAGGATGTTCCGGCGGCGGCGGAAGATTTGATTTCGGCATGCTTTATTATACGCCGCAGATATGGTGCAGTGATAATACGGACGCCGTGGACAGGGTCCGCATCCAGTACGGGACATCGTTCGGTTATCCGCTGTCCGTTATCGGTGCGCATGTTTCTGCCGTGCCGAATCATCAGACAGGCAGAACGGTATGTTGTCATACAAGGGGGGTTGCGGCGATGACGGGGGCGTTCGGTTATGAGCTGGATTTAGGAAAATTAAGTGAAGAGGACAGAGAAGCCGTCAGAGAACAGATTGCAATATATCATAAGACGGCGCCGCTTTTGCAAAACGGAACGTATCACCGTCTGAGTAATCCGTTTACCGATGAATACGGCGCATGGATGGTTGTCGATGCAAAAAAGCGGACTGCCCTGTTAAGTGTGGTGATGCTGAATATTCATGCCAACATGCCTGTTATTTATGTGAAACCGGCAGGACTTGATGAGAATGCGAAGTACAGAGACAGCGCGAGCGGAAAAATTTACGCAGGAGAGGCGCTGATGGCGTATGGTCTTCCGATACCGCAGCGTTTTGGTGATTATCAGGCATACCAGATGTTGTTTGAAGTTGTGGAATAATATAAAAAAGGAGAACGGCGATGGAAGAATGCGGTGTGGGCATAGCGGAAATTCAAAGAGAAAATGCGGATAAATTATTTCCGCTCCTGCTTTGCCGGGTGCGGGAATTTCCGAAAGGAGAGAAAAAGGTAATTGTAGTTTCCGGCGGGTCCGGTGCGGGAAAAACCGGTATGGCATGGCTTTTAAAACAGCGTTTTGACGAAAGAGGGATTCCTGCGCTTATCATTTCCGGGGATAATTATCCCCGCCGCGTTCCATTTCATAACGATGCGGAGAGAGTGTCTGTCTTCAGACTGGCAGGTATGGATGCGCTGCTTCGAAAACGTCTTTATACCGCTTCTGTCTGTGATGCATTAAAGGCGCTGCAGGCAGAAAATCTTGACGCAGACGAGAGTCTTGCCGTCAGGTATCCATGGCTTGAAGTGTATCAGAAAAGCGGCGACGCGGCATTGGCGGACTATCTGGGAACGGAGAAGGAATTGTTGTTTTCCGAGGTCTCGTCGGTGCTGTCGGCTTTTAAAAGAAAAGAGCCGGTTCTCTGGCTGCGGCAGATGGGCAGACAGGCGCATGAAATCTGGTATGAACAGATGAATGTTAGTGATAAAGAAGTACTGATTCTGGAATGGACGCACGGAAACAGCGCGTTGTTAAGAGAAACGGATGTGTCCGTTGTTTTAAAAAGTACGCCTGAGCAGACTTTGGAAAACAGGAAGAAAAGAAACCGCGACAAAGGGATTGACAGTCCGTTTGTCGCGCGTGTTTTAAGAATTGAGCAGGAAAAGATAGAGACGGGCTTACAAAAAGCCGACCTGATACAGGATATGCAGGGGAATTTGATAGATAAAGACCGCATCAGTAAGGAGGCGTGACGGAAATGGAAAAGAAACACATGGATAACAGACCAATGCTTAATCTTTATCCGGACAGTCTGGGAGGAACTGTAGAATCGCTGTGTCAGATTCTTGACAGAGAGGAATTTGCAGACGTATTTTCTTCCGTCTACATTCTTCCAAGTATCTACCATTCTGATTTAGACAGAGGATTTTCGGTGATTGATTATGATTTGGAGGGAAAATATGCGTCGAAAGAGAGTTTAAAGAGACTGCAAAAAAACGGACTGTATCTGAAACTTGATTTTGTTTTAAACCATGCTTCCGTACAGTCGCCACAGTTTCAGGACCTGCTGGAACACGGAAAAAAGTCGGCGTATAAGGATTTTTTTATAGACTGGAACGCATTCTGGGAGGGGTACGGAACAATGACGGATGAAGGATATCTCATGCCGGAAAAAGCATATCTTGAGAAAATGTTTTTCAGAAAACCGGGACTGCCGGTTCTGATGGTGGAATTTGCCGACGGCAGCCGGGCGCCGTACTGGAATACGTTTTATCAGGAGATTAGACAGACCGCGGACTATCGCAAAAGATATCTGGGACAGATGGATTTGAATATCCGTTCACAGTCAGTATGGGATTTTTATAAAGAAACGATTGGAAAGCTTGCAGGCTACGGCGCGAAGATACTTCGTCTGGACGCGTTTGCCTATGCGCCGAAAGCTCCCGGAACGAGAAATTTCCTCAATGAGCCGGAAACGTGGGAGCTGCTGGAGAGAATTGACGGACTGACAAAGGAATACGATATGGCGCTCCTGCCGGAGATACATGCCGCGTATCAGGAAAAGCGGTATGAAACAATTGCCGCAAAAGGATATCTGACATATGATTTTTTCCTGCCGGGGCTTTTAATTGACGCAATCGAATCACGCGACGGAACATATCTTGCACGGTGGGCAAAAGAGCAGACGGAAAAAAACATCCGAAGCGTTAATATGCTTGGATGTCATGACGGGATTCCCGTTCTTGATTTGGAAGGATTTTTGCCAAAGGAGCGTATCCGCGCATTGATTGACCTGCTTGTCGGGCGCGGGGGATATGTGAAAGACCTGCACGGCAGCGAAAATATATATTATCAGGTAAACACCACATATTTTAACGCTTTGGGTGAAAACGAGTCCGCGCTGCTGATTGCGCGGGCAATCCAGCTTTTTATGCCGGGAAAACCGCAGATATGGTATCTTGATTTATTTGCGGGAACAAACGATTATGAAGCGGTGAAGGCGGCTGGAGCAGGGGCGCATAAAGAAATTAACCGGACAAACCTTGATATGGATGAGGTCAACAAACGGATTAATCATGATGTTGTAATAAAACAGCTGGAAATGCTGCAGTTTCGGAATACATTTGCAGCGTTTGGCTTTGACGCTGTTTTTTGTGTGCATTGTACAGACGAAGGCATGGATTTTCAGTGGGAAAATAGCGGGTATGCTGCGCGGCTTGAAGTCAGTTTTAAAAAGATGGCGTTTAAAATGACAGGAAAGACGGTACAGGGGGAGGAACTGTATCTGCTGTCGCATGGAAATTCTTAGACCTTTTGGCGTTGAATCAGAACTTGACCAGCCTTTTGTCATACAGTATAATAGGAATGAAACGGAAGGAGGGTCTTATTTTGAAACAGTTTTTTGGTATGAGCCAAAGAGGAGATTTGGAGCAGGCCGTTAAAGGGCTGCGTAATCCTCAGTTTATTATGCTTCTGTCGAATCAGGAACAATTTGAAGCACATGTAAAGAAGTTGGAGGAGCTTTATCCCCGAATTCCAAGCATCGGATGCATTGGAATGAGTTATGATACAAAAGTGGTGGAAAAAGGTGTCGGCATCATAGCGTTTTATGACGGCGTGAGTGCGGTGGCTAATGTATTGGAAGAAGTATCCGTGATGCCGGTCAAGTATATTGAACGGCTCGAACAGGATGTGCAGACAATAAACAGTAACCGGAATGATACCGTGTGTATCGATTTTTGCTCCGGTAATGACGCGTGCGCATTGACTACAATCTATAGCGTATTAAACAAACGAGGTATTTCGCTGGTCGGAGGAACCGGCGACGCGGGAAAAGTATCCGCGAACGGTAAAGTTTATGAGGATTCCGTTGCTTATGCGCTTATCAGAAACGACCAAGGCAGGGTAAAGGTATACAAGGAGAATATTTATCATGCCATGGAAAATACCCGTTTTATTGCATCTAAGACCGACAAGGCTAATTACATACTGGGTAAATTGAACGGAATGCCGGCAAAGCAAGTATATCAGGATATACTTCATGTGCGGGAGCAGGATATTTCAACGCAGACATTTAAAAATCCGTTCGGAAAAATTAACGGCGACGATACCTGTATCATATCCATCAAGGAAGTGAATAAAGACGCGCTGACGTGTTTTCGTCAGGTAAACGACTCGGATATACTTGTTATGCTGGAATTAGGAGACTATAGAGCAATCGTAAGGAATACCATCGCGGCAATCAAAAAGGAATTTCCAAAACTTTCAGCGGTATTTTCCGTGAATTGTCTGTTCCGGTATCTTCTCTTTACGGAAAATCATTATATGGAAGAATACTTGCGGGACATGAGCACTCTGGGCAGCCATACAGGACTGGTCGGATACGGAGAACACTATAACGACCAGTTTGTCAATCAGTCCATGACCTGTGTCGTGTTTGAGTAAGGGAGGAAAGAACATGAAATTTTTTAAAAAATCCCAGCGTAAAGAAAAAAGCTTATATCCCGTATTATATGTGACAGAGAGCCTCAAGGATTATCAGTACGCGCTTGTGCAGAGCGAAGTAGCGTCACTGCAGGAACTTAGTATGGTAAACCGTTCTTTTAGCGACGTATTAAATGAATCCGATAATTTCAAGGACACGTTACAGACGTTTGAACAGACATTTTCCAATATTAATACGGTTTCCGGTCAGTTTGCGTCGGTAAAAGAAAAAATCATGAAATCTGTCGTTGAAGTGCAGGACGGAGTGACGGACCTCAAAAACAGCTCTCTCATGGTTGAAACGCATTTTAACGAGATGCAGGATACGTTTGACGCATTTCAGTTATCCCTGAAAGAAATTAAATCCTGTATGAATAAAATCGTTTCCATTGCCGAGCAGACCAATATTCTTTCCATTAACGCGTCAATAGAGGCGGCAAGGGCAGGAGAACAGGGAAAGGGATTTGCTGTCGTTGCAGGCGAAGTTAAGATTCTTTCGGACGAGATTAAAAATCTTGTCGCGGCGGTTGATGAAAGCATCGGCGATGTGGAGCAGGGAGCAAACCAGCTCAGCGAAAGCATCGATACGTCTCATCAGGCGTTGGAACAGAGCTTAAGCAAAGTGGACGAAACATACGATATGTTTAACAATATTACGGAGGCGGCGGAAGGCGCGACATTGGTGCAGACGGAAATTTCCCAGGTGATTGACAGTTCAAAGATGGAACTTGAGACACTGTGCGGTTTTTTTGACAGAATTAAGATACGCTATCAGGAAGTTATGCAGCATATCAACCGCGCGAGCAAAATGGGAACGACAAAAAGCGCTATGTTTGAAAAAGTTGACAATATGCTTTCCCAGATTCCGCCGGTTGTAAAAGATTATATGAAATAACGGCTAAATTTTACATAGTATAACAAAAAGGCGGATGAATAAAGCATATCCGTCTTTTTTGCTACGGACATATTCGGTAGCTTGCATTTCGCAAATAGTTTGGTATAATAGCTGTAGCATCTTAGGATTCAGTATACGGAGCGGATATGATACAATTAAGAAACCGGTATATTCAGGTGGATGACAACCAAAGAATCAGTTTCGGCGGAAATCAGGCATGGTTTTTTGAGAAAAAACTGTCGGATTTTGGCTGTGGTCTTGTGGCGTCCGGAGACATTTTACTGTATCTGGCAAAAACAGGCAGGATAAAAAGTACGGAGACGGAATTAGTTTTGCGTCACGGGGAAATATATGAAAAAGAAATGTATCTGATGTATCTGCGCGGACTGGAAAAAAAATATTTTTATGTATCGCGTCTGATTCGCGGAATCACGGGATTCGGACTTGTTATCGGATTCAATCGTTTTGCGGCGGCACGAAAGAGTACGCTTCGGGCGTCTTGGGGAGTACCGGCAAAAAAAATCGGCGTTGTTATCGCAAGAAGTCTTGAGAACAATATTCCGGTTGTGTTTTCTGTCGGAGCTAATTTTCCTTGGATTTTCGGGAAAAAAGGCGTGACGCTTTACGAAAAACAAGGCGGAACATACAATAGAAGCATGCAGACACGAAAACACTACATGACAATCACCGGCATGACGCGGGATGACAGGCTGGGGGAGTTGTATCAGATTTCAAGCTGGGGCAGAGAGTATTATATGAGCCGGCGCGAATATGAGGAGTATATTCATCGTTATAGTCTGGGGCTGCTGACGAATATTCTGTTAATCAGGGAAAAGAAATAGAGACATTTCAAGGAGCGCGTGATATGAAGAAAAATACGAAGAAAATAATAACCGGCGCAGTCTTTGCGGCAGTGTTCCTTTTAATTGCCACAGTTATAGGGCTGCGGATTGCGGGAACGGATGACAACAGCGCCGTCACGCCGTCTAAGACGGAAAAGGTATATAAGGTTTCCGTGATAGAAGTCAGTCCGAAAGGAAATAATGTGTTCATGAACTATACGGGGATTGTACAGTCCGGCGTGATGGAACAGGCGGCATTTTCCAGTGTCGGAACGGTGAAAAAGATATATGTTTCCGAAGGGGACGAAGTAAAGGCGGGAGATTTGCTGGCAGAGATTGACGATACCGACGCCAGAAGGCAGGTGGACAACGCGAAGAACAGTTTACAGATTGCCAATACCAATCTGCAGTCGTCCATCAATCAGCGGCAGAACGCGTATGACGCTTATCTGGAGGCAAGCAGGCCTGACGAGGCAAAGAAAAATCTTGACAATGCGATACAAAGACGCGACGCCCAGCAGCAGAAGGTGGACAGGCTGGCAGCGGAACTTGTCGAGGCAGAAGCGCATCAGGAACGGACAAAGAACGAGTATGAACATGCAGGTAAGGAGTTTTCGGAGGCGCAGAACAATGTGACGTCGCTTTCTACGCAGCTTGCCGTTTTAAAAGAGTCGCCGACGGCAACGCAGGAAGAAGTTGATGAAAAGCAGGCGGAACTGGATGCGGCGGTTGCAGACAAAGACGTAAAAGAAGCGGTATATAACGAGAAGTGCACTGCATATTCCACGGCGCAGGTGGATTACCGCGCAAAACAGACAGAGCTTGACGCGGCAAGAGGCACGCTGGCAACGTACAATGAGGCGGTGGACACGGCGCAGCAAAACTATGACAATAAGGTAAACGACGGGGAGAATTCTGTGGAGGCAAAAGCTCAGAAAGAGCGTTTTGACGCGGCGGACGCTGCTTATTATACGGCGCAGGCAACATATGATTCAGCGCAGAATAACTACCAGTCGGCGCTTGAGGGACTTGAGGACTGTAAGCTTTATGCGGCAAAGGACGGATATGTGCTCACAGTGACCGCAACGGAGGGCAGCATCACGATGCCGATTACGCCTGCCGTCGTCATCGGAAGTCATGAGAATGTAGTGACGTTCGGCGTGTCGCAGAGCGATATCCGCCGTCTTGCCGTAGGGCAGAAGGCAAAAATTACGATTAACGGCAAAGAATTTGACGGTGAAGTACAAAAAGTAGGACTTCTTCCGGACGAGACAAGCAGGACGTATGAGACGGAAGTTGCGATTGCCACAGAGGAGGCGCAGTTTTATCTCGGAGAACTCGCCACCGTGAAGATATCGGTTGGCGAACAGCTTGGAGTATGGCTTCCGCTGTCGGTTATCTTAAATGACGGCGAAGATTATGTATATATGGTGGAAAACCAGAGAGCGAAGAGACAGAATGTAGTCATTAAAGAAATCAGCAACGATATGGTCATGGTAACGGGAATTGACGCGGGAGGCCTTGTTATCAGCGAGGGAATGAAGCTCGTTAAGACAGGCAGTCTCGTGTCCGCGGAGTAGGAGGATGTATGGAAAAAATAACGAAAATCCTCCTCAACAACAGAAAAATTGTCGTATTTTTTATGGTTATCATCGCGTGTGCGGGACTTTACAGCTATTATGTTATCCCGAAACAGGAAAATCCTGATACAACGATAGCCGTGGCGCTGGTGACGACTGTCTATCCCGGAGCTTCTCCCGAAAACGTGGAGAGCTTTGTGACAAACAGAATTGAAGAGGCTATAGCAAAGCTCGAACGGGTGGATTACTATACCAGTATGAGTATGGATTCGGCAAGCGCTATCGTCATTTATTATGAAGACGACGTGCTGATGGAAGACGTGGAGGAAGAATTGCGCCAGGCCGTTTCCGACGTGTCGGACGGTCTGCCCGATATGTGCATGGAAAGCGTGATTAAGACGGATTTGGTGACAAACAACCAGTTTATTATCAGTTTATCCAGCGACGTGTATTCTCCGGAGGAACTGGTATCTTACGGCGAAGTCATCAAAGAAGAACTTGAAACGACGGAACATGTCACAAGCGTTACGCTGTACGGCGCCAAGAAAAAACAGGTTGTGGTGGAAGCCGATATTCAGAAAATGAAATTATACGGGATTTCCATAGAAAATATTTTATCCCTGATGCAGGCGCAGAATCTGTCCATACCGGCGGGAAGCATAGCGTACGATACGGGAACGGTGACGGTGTCGAGTAGCGGTTTGTTTGAAAGTTTAAAAGACATTGAAAATACCGTAATCGGCGGCGGAGACGAAGGGTTGGCGTTCGTCAAGCTCAAGGATGTCGCCGAAGTTTATATTGAAAATACGGACGAAAAAAATTACCGGCAGGACGGCAGGGATGCGGTGCTTCTGGTGGGAAAATTCGCAGAAGGGAAAAATGCCGTTAATATCGGAAAAGTCCTCCGTCATAAGATAGAAGTGCTGAAAGAGGAGCTGCCGGACGAACTGAACTTTCATGAAGTGATGTATGCTCCGGAGGACATTGCCGAGAATATTAACAGCTTTCTTATCAATCTTCTGGAAAGTATTCTTCTTATCATGATTGTGGTGCTGGTGGGCGTTCGTCTGAGAAACGCGCTTGTAATCAGCACGGCGCTGCCGATGAGTATTCTGATTACGTTTATTGCCATGTATCTTTTGAAGATAGAGTTTCATTTTATCTCGATTGCGGCGCTTATCGTCAGTCTCGGCATTCTCGTGGATAACGCGGTGGTTATCAGCGAAGCGATTCAGCAGAATTTAAACGACGGAATAGAGAAAACCGAAGCGATATTCGGGGCGGTTCGCGTTACATGGATTCCGATTCTTACGAGTACGCTGACAACAATTGTCACATTCGGCATTATTTATTTTGTACCCGGTGTTGTCGGCGCGGTGGCAGGCACGATTCCCACCATTGTCATCGCGGCGCTTGTCGCCAGCTACTTTATGGCGATGTGTGGTATTCCCGTACTGGCTTATTTCTTTTTTCAGCCGGAGACAAAGGAGCGGGCGGAACAAGAAGGCGCGGTCAGGAAACTGTTTTATTCCCTGTTAAACGTGGGACTGAAATACCCGGTAAGAACGCTGGTGTTTTGTTTTGCCACGCTTTTTGTGGCGGCGTTTCTGGTAACACGGCTCGGCATGCAGTTTTTCCCGTATGCCTCCAAACCGGTTGTTTACATGAATATTTCCGGGGAGACGATGAATCTGAAAAATACCGGAGAGATTCTAGACAAAATAGAAGAACTGTTAAGAAACGAACCGCTCGTGGACCATTTTACCACGTCGGCAGGCGGCGGGCTTCCGAGCTTTTTCCTGACGGTTCCTTCTATTAACGACGCCGATAACGTGGGACAGATAATGATTCAGCTAAGTGAGGAAGAACTAAAGAAAGCAGGTTCCGCGGAAGAAGCGGCAAGAATTTTGCAGACGGTGATGGATGACAATATCGCGGGCGCGACCGTCGAAGTGAAATGTCTCGAATACTCGATGCCGACGGAGGCAAAGATTGTCTATACGCTGCGGGGGGATGATACGAATGCGTTAAACGTTCTGGCGGAACAGATGTGCGATGCCCTGGAGCAGATACCAGGAACGGATTACGTGAGAAACGACAGCGTCATTTCGCAGTATCAGTATAAGGTCAATCTTGACAGCGAAACATTGTCGGGATTCGGACTGTTAAAATTTGACGTCATTAAACAGCTCAATACAAGTCTGATGGGTGCGGCGGCGTCGACCTACACCACAAACGGAAACGAGATGGATATTGTGGTGCGGGCAAAAATAGACAGTCTGGATGAACTGATGGAAATGCCTGTCGTTGGAAGTATCAGCGACACAAAGGTACTTCTGGGACAGATCGGCGAGGTGACGCTGGAGCCTGCCGTTCCGCTGATTAAGCATTATAACGGTAAACGGTACGTTAATGTGCTGGCCGACGTGCTGCCGGGGTATGTATCCGGAAGCATCCAGACAGAGCTGACGGAAGAATATATGCCGGTTCTCGATACGGAAGGCATTGAACTTATCGAGCAGGGGGAAATGAAAAACATGATGAGCCTGATTGGAAGTCTTGGCAGAGCGGCGATTGTGGCGATTTTGCTGATTTATATTATTCTGCTGTTACAGTTTAAGAATTTCGCAAAACCTTTTAATGTGCTGACGAGTATTCCGCTGAGCCTTATCGGATGCTGTTTTGGATTGTGGCTTCTTAGGATGGATATTCAGGTAATGGCGCTTCTGGGACTTGTCAGTTTGTTTGGTATTGTCGTAAATAACGGAATTTTGCTGATTGAAGTAATTGACGAGAAGAGAAGGGACGGCATGCCGGTGGAGGAAGCCTGCACGATGGCGGTGAAACTGCGTTTCCGTCCGATTATGCTCTCGAGTGTGACCACCTGTATCGGACTGGTGCCGCTTTTGTTGTCAAAAGACCCGATGACCGCGCCGATGGCAGCAGTTCTATTATTCGGACTGATGTTCTCAACGCTGCTGACGATGGTTGTTGTACCGACAATTTATAACCTGCAGGCCCGAAAATCATAGAGAAAAGAAAAATAGTGTGGTATAGTAGTAGTAACTGTTTTTATTGATGAGAGGATATGAATATGTTTGAAGATTACGAAAAAGCGTTAAAAGCGGGAAAAAAGAATTATCAGAAATGTGTTTCCAAAGGAAAGTATCCGTATCTTCCGGCTCTGGAAGATATCGTTTCCACGGCGGATGTGGCATGTGAAGAAAGTATCGGACTGATTCAGATTCCGGCACATCTGATTGTGGGCACGGCATACGCGGGGAGAACAAATTCCTTTGATTCGGATTTTATGCCGCTTCTCGACAAAGATACGGAGTTTGCGAAGAAATGGGTAACGTTATGTAACGCGCATATTGAAGAAGGAATCCGTGACCCGATTAAAGTATACGAGTACATGAACCGGTTCTATGTGGTGGAGGGCAACAAGCGCGTCAGCGTGCTCAAATATTTTGGCGCGGCGAGTATTCTTGCGGATGTAACCCGTAAAGTTCCGGTTAAGACAAACGGAATTGAGAATATTATCTATTATGAGTTTATGGATTTTTACGAGCTCACCAGAATATACCGTGTCATTTTCAGCAAGCCGGGTTCTTACCGCAGATTGTTGGAACTGCTTCCGGCAAAGGAAGGAGAAAAGTGGGAAGATGAGTTCCGGCAGGATTTTCTTTCGGTCTGTTACCGGTTTGAGACGGCTTATGAGACGAGTAAGGCGAAAAAACTGGATTTGACGATGTCGGATGTATTTCTGGTTGTGCTGGAAAATTTCGGTTATGATTCGCTGAAAGATTTGAACAGCACACAGATGCTGGAAAAGATCAAGACGGTCTACGAGGAGATTTTGCTTGAAGAAGTGCATGACATCCAGATTGCCATGGACCCGGAGAAACCGGTGCCGAAAAATTTCTTCGACAAAATGTTTTCTTCGCAGGTCAGTAATTTAAAGGTTGCTTTTGTCAATAATAAGTCTGTGGAGCAGTCGGGCTGGGTATACGGTCATGAACTGGGAAGAATGCATCTGCAGAATGTTTTCGGCGATAAAGTCGAGGCGGAGCGGTTTGAGATAACGTCGTCCCAGAAAGAGCTTGATTCGGAGGCGGCGACGGAAGAGATGGCGGCGTCCCTTGAGGAAATTATCGAAAAGGGATACAAGGTCATCTTTACGACAACGCCGGAACTTGTGGAGACGTCGCTGAAAGTAGCGCTGGCGCATCCGGAAGCAATTATTTTAAACTGTTCGTTAAATGTGCCGCATAAGTATGTCCGCACCTATTATGGAAGAATGTACGAGGCAAAGTTTATTATGGGAGCGGTTGCGGCGGCGTATTCCGAAACAGATGAAATCGGATATGTCGCGGATTATCCGATTTACGGAATGACGGCGAATATTAACGCGTTTGCTCTGGGAGCGAGAATGATTAATCCGAGAAGCAGGGTATATCTGGAATGGGAGACGCTGCGGGAAAAACCTGCGGACAGCATCTTTTTGACAAAAGAAATTATGCTGGTCTCAAACCGCGATATGATTGCTCCGTCAAACAGAAGCAGGCAGTTCGGGCTTTGTAAGAATCAGGGTGATAAGATCATCAATCTTGCCATGCCGGTCTGGAACTGGGGCGTATTTTATGAGAGAATTGTCCGCAGCATCTTAAAGGGTGATTACAGAAAAAATGCCGACGTTGCGTTAAACTATTGGTGGGGAATGAATATTGACGCCATCGATATTTTCTGTTCGCATCATTTACCGCCGGAAACCCGCAAACTTGCGGAATTTTTGAAGGAGTCCATCAAAAAAGATATCCTGCATCCGTTTTGCGGCGATATTTGCGCGCAGGATGGAACAAAATATAGTGAAAAAGATACCTGTCTGCGGCCGGAAGAGTTAATGACGATGGAATGGCTGGTGGACAATGTCGTAGGCACCATTCCTACGATTGATGAATTAAAAGATGAAGTAAAGCCGATAGTAAGGCTTCAGGGCGTGCTTGGCGTTGTTTCATAGGAAGGAAAATTCATGAAGATTCTGGTTATAGCGGATGAAGAAAGTAAATCATTATGGGACCATTATGATGCGTCAAAACTGGAAGGAATCGATTTAATTCTCTCCTGCGGCGACTTAAATCCGCGTTACCTTTCTTTTCTGGCAACATTTTCCAAAGCGCCAATATTTTACATATGCGGAAATCACGACGGATGTTATAAGGAAACGCCGCCGGACGGATGCACCTGCATTGACGACGATTTATTTGTATATAACGGAATCAGGATACTTGCGCTGGGTGGTTCCATGCGTTATAAGCCGGGACCACACCAGTATACGGAGTTTGGCATGAAAGCAAGAATTGCCCGTCTGTCTTTAAAGATATTAAAAAACAGGGGGTTTGACATTCTGCTGACCCATGCGCCAGCGGCAGGCATTCACGATATGGAAGATTTACCGCACAAAGGATTTGAATGTTTTAAAGAATTAATTAAGAAATATAAACCGCGATACTTTATTCATGGACATGTTCATATGAGCTACGGGAGATTCCCCAGAGAGGACAAGTTTGAGGAAACAACGGTTATCAACGCATATGAAAAACATATTTTTGAGTATGGGAACGGATTTGAGGAATCAGTATGAAATATGACAAAGTAATTATCGGCGCCGGGTTATACGGTCTGTACGCAGCGCTGTTTTGTGCGAAAAAAGGACAAAATATCATTGTGCTCGAACAGGATAACGCGCCGTTTAAGAGAGCGACGTATATTAATCAGGCACGCGTTCATATGGGATATCATTACCCGCGCAGCTTTTCCAC
>CAJTZH010000075.1 GCA_910584325.1 uncultured Lachnospiraceae bacterium
TCCGCATGTACCACAAAATTTCCTTTATCCGTCACATTGGTCGTAATCATATAAAAACGACCCTTATGATATCGTATGGTCGGCGCGTAAATACCGCCTGAATTTCTGCACCCTTCCAGATGAAGCTGACTTTCCCTGTCAAGAACATGTCCAATCAGCTCCCAATTGACAAGATTGGTGCTGTGATAAACCGGAACTCCCGGAAAAAATTCAAAGCTGGAATTAACAAGATAAAAATCGCCTCCTACCCTGCAAATACTCGGGTCCGGACTGTAGCCCGGAATAATTGGATTTCTGTATTTCATAGCTGCCTCCTTCAAAAAATAATATTGTTAATTTACTCCATCGCCACCACTCTGTCCGCTCTTGCAATCGTCGTTTCCCTGTGCGCAATCATAATCGTGGTACGGTTCTCACAAAGCCGCTCAATCGCCTCATTTACAAGACGCTCTGACTCATTGTCCAGAGCGGACGTTGCCTCATCCAAAAGCAAAAGCGGCGCGTTCTTAAGCACTGCCCGCGCAATGGCAATCCGTTGTTTTTCGCCGCCGGACAACGTATTTCCACGTTCTCCCGGCACCGTGTCATACCCCTTAGGCAGCTTCATAATAAATTCATGGGCGTTCGCTGCCTTTGCCGCCTCAATAATCTTTTCCATCGGCACATTTTCCGGCGCCATACTGCTCATTCCGTAAGCAATATTCTCCGCGATGCTCGCCTCAAACAAATACGGCTCCTGCGGAACATAACCGATTTTGTCGCGCAGTTCATGTAAAGACATCGCCCCGTAAGAGGTTCCTTCAATAAAAAATCCGCCTTCCTTTGGTCTGTAAAACCCGAGAATCAGCTTGGCAAGCGTACTCTTACCACAGCCGGATTTTCCCGTGACCGCCACAAACTCTCCTTTTGTAATCTTCATGGAAAACTTGTCGAGAACTTTCTTCTCATCCTCATATCCGAATGTAACATCCCTTGCCGCTAACGCGCAGTCCGCACTGACGGCACTCTGACCGCCCGCCTTCCCATCATCATTCCTGGTATACCGCTCCGGCTCCTCCTCCAACTGCAAAAACTCATAAATCCGCTCCGCATTCGCAACACAGTTCATCAACTGCGGAATATATTTTCCGATTTCCAGAACCACATAACGGAATGCGCCGTAAATCGAATAAATTGCCGTCAGCTCCCCAAGCGTCACCATGTTTTTTGCAATGAAAAAGACGCCAACGCCAAGAAACGCAAGACCGCTCAGCAAATCAAACAGACTGTTAAACGAATCAAGCGCCGACGACATAACATTTGTCTTTTTCTGTAATTTGTAACACTCCTCATTTGCCACATCATATTCATTTAAGAGCTGTCTGCCCGTCGGAAAAATCTTCGTCGTCTCCATTCCCGCGAGTATATTGGTAATCTTCTCCATCAAAACCGACGTTTTCGCCGATAACCGCCCCCCGACAGTTTTCATGGGCTTGATAAAGACGCTGTTCACGACGAACGACAATCCGCTGACAAAAAGCAGACATAACGTCAGCCTCCAGTTGAGCCACAGCATCGGAATCATATAAATCATCGTCGTTAAAATCCCGTCCAGCAGCCTTCTCAGCCTGCTCCCGTAAATATCGCCCGCCCGTTCCATGTCATAAACAAGCTTTGACATAAAATCACCGCTGTGTTTATTTTCATAGTAGGACATCGGCAGCCGCAGCACCTTGGCAAATACCTGCTTCTCAACACGCGCAATACCGCGCTTTGCCTCAATATTATAGCGGATAATTCCGAATCTCCACGTAAACATTGCCAGCACAATCACGACGAAATTGACGGCGACCGTCATCAAAAGACCGTCCGTCTGCCTTGTCTGCGCCGCCTCCATAATATCCTTAATCAGCCACGCGTTCGCTATCTTACTCCCCGCGAACCCGACGATAGACACAACAATCGCCAGAAGGTAAATTGGCAGCCTTGACCCCATCAGTCCCATAAACCAGAAAAAAATATTCGGTTTCTTACTGTTGTCCTTCTTCATCATCCGCCTCCTCCTTCCCGTGCATCATCGCGTAAATGCCGTTTAATGACAGTAGCTCCTCATGGGTTCCCGCTTCCGCAATTCTGCCCTTATCAACCACATAAATCGTATCCGCGTCTTTAATCGTTGACAGGCGGTGCGCGATAATAATCACCGTTTTTCCCACGGAAATGCGGTTTATCGCTTCCGAGAGCAATCCTTCCGTACCGCTGTCCATAGCGGCCGTCGGCTCGTCCAACAAAAGAATCGGCGCATCTTTCAAAAACGCCCGCGCGATGGAAATCCTCTGGCGTTCCCCGCCCGACAGCCTCACGCCGCGCTCTCCTACCATTGTGTCATACCCCTTTGGAAGACTGACAATAAAGTCATGAATATTCGCATTCTTACACGCCTCAATCACGTCTTCTCTTGTAGCGTTTTCCCTGCCGTAAGCAACATTTTTCCAAATGCTCTCCGGAAACAGGAATACATTCTGGGATACATAAGAAAAACAGTTTCTCGCGGCGCCGATTTCCCATTCTTTGTATTCGTGACCGAATAATTGATAACTGCCGCCGGTCATTCTGTAAAAGCCGCATAAAATCTTAAATATCGTACTCTTGCCTTCACCGGAACCACCGGCAAACGCAACCGTACTACCCTTATCAATCTGTAAGCTGATACCGTTTAACACGCTGCGTTCACCGTCATAGGAAAATGTGACGTCCTTCCACGCAATCACCGTTTTGTCGTTACTCTCCATGGCAAACGCGCCCGTACCGCTCTCTTCCGGCGGCTGGTCATAAATCTCCTTCACGCGCTTCAACGAAACATTCACCTCGCGGATATCGTTGACACAGAACACGATATTCGAAAGCGGATAAATAATTCGTGAAAGCAGCACGGAAAACGCCAGCATATCGCCCGTCGTGATTTTACCGGTCATGATTTCATGCAGCGCGAATAAATAGCAGACAACCACGGGAATCGTATTCACCGTATGCCTGAGCACATAACCTCTTGACGTAATTCTCGTGCTCTTACAGCCCTGCTCCGCCACATCGTCTATGTAAAAATCAATCTTTCTCTGCATCACATCAGACAGATTATAGCTTCTGACGATTTCTATTCCCGATATTGCGTCATACGCCACCTTCGTCCTCGCGTCGATACTGGTTCTGCGTTTTCCGGCAACCGAACTTAAATGACGTGACAACCGGTCAGCAACGACCATCAGCACAGGAAACGTAACAAACAGCATCACCGTCAGCATCACGTCCATTTTTAAAAGATATACGGACACCGTCAAAACCGTTATAAAGTCCACTAAAAGTTCCGGCATAATTTCCGAGAAAAAACGTCCCACCTCGCTGATATCGGAAATCAGTTTTGTCATGATACTGCCTGTGCCTTTCTCGTCATAGTAGGAATACGGCAGAACCAAAAGATGCGCTCCTATTTTCCCTCTGATATCCCTCTGCACCACGGCACTGTAATGATACGCGCAGATATCCCTTATGTACGTCATCACCGTACCGATAACAATCATCATGCCAAGCGGCAGAAAGAACCGGCTAAATTCCACCGTTCCTCCGCCAAGCAGCGTATCCGTCGCTCTTGCCAGATAATCGTTTCCGGCAATCACAACCGCGTTAATAACCGCCGCCGCCAACAGATATGTCAGCAGTAAACCCCCATGCCTCATTCCAACATCCAGATACAAATTGCTTTTCAGTCTTGTTCCCATTCTGTCCGTCCTTTCGTATATGGCTTATTTATTAATAATATATGGACAAATTGTAAAAATCAAGCCAAAGAACCGCAAACTAAGGAAATTCAACTAATAAGTGAGAAAACGCCTTCCGAACCATTGCCGGAAGGCATTTTTATAATATCCTGTTAAATTATCTTATGCGTTCTCTTTCTTCTTGAAAAATACCGCTCCGCAAATACCTGCCGAAATCATCATCACAAGTACAAGCGGCGCAACCGGAGTCGTATCGCCCGTCGCCACACTCGCTGACGTATCGCCCTCGTATTCTCCCAGCTCGTCAGGATTTTCAGGGTTCTTGGCTTTCTCCGTATAAACGACCGCGAACGGACTGAAACTGTCAACCTTTACCTTAATACCTGCGTCGTCACAGCTTACTCCCAGCTGTTCCACTTTACCGTTGTCCAGACCGTGGTAAACTCTAAAGCTGTAATCAAACCTGTTTGTTCCATCAGGATACTGAAATGTCAGCGTTATCTTACCGCCGGCAAGCGTAACCTTGTTGCCTGCATCATCGACAAGAATTACATCAAAATACTGTACCTTATCCTCAGCGCTTAATGCAATCTTTGACGCAAGCGGAGACTTTTCCTGTGCCGCAGCTTTTACATAAATCTTATCGTTTGTAATCACATTGCCCTTGTTATCTTTAAATACCACGTCTTTGTCTACGGCAATCGCGATGCCTTCGCCGATAACAACCACATTTCCTTGCGGCGTCTCTACTTCCACATAATCAGGAAGTCCGTCGTTTCCGTAATTAGAATTATCTTCCGGCTTTCTCCATGTCTCATCCATGTAAGCGCCTTTTTCCCACTGAAGCGTATTCAGTTTAAGCTTTCCTGCGCCTGCAAACGGTACGACAAGCGTCCTTAATTGTGCCGCGTCATACAGGACATACTCCGAATACGGAAGACTCTGTACAAACGCGTCCGCATTTAACAGAAGAACCGTTTCTCCCGGTTTCGTGGTATTCACCTTCGGCGTCAGCGCATATCTTGTTCCACTGACATAATACAGGCTGTTCACCGCATTGATGTATCCCGCCGGACTCGAACCGTTACCGCTGTTTAATACATTGATAATACCGTTCATATAGCTGTTTTCTACCAGAAGCTGACCGCCGCATGTAGAAGAAGCGCCGTTGCTTACAATATGAAGTGCTGCTTCCTTATTGCTAATGGATGCTCTTGCGTCATATAATTCCTGCGCATCCATAATACAGTTATAAACATGGGCGTTACCGAACCGCAGTCTTGGCATTCTGTCCATTGAATTATAATAATAGTTATTTGCCAGCGTTACATGCAAATTCTTGTTCTGTACCGCTTCATCGGACTGTCCCAGAAGGTGTGTCTTCTTCTGACCGTACGCGTACCACCATATCTGTTCCTTTGTCATTCCACTGTCAAGCAGGGACTGATAGTAAGGATACTGTCCCGGATTTGCGGACAACACATCCATCATAGCATTAAAGAATGTATCATTCTCACTGCCCGGAAGGAACTCACACCATGAAACCGTCACATTCGTCGGTGTTTCTTTGCTGGTCTTGATATCCACAATACCGTCGTATGCCTTATAGAACGTACAATGGTCAATCCAGATTCTGTCACTGCCATCCTGAATGACAATGTAATCCCAGTCATTTGTATCATAAGCGCCTTTGTCCTGCTCATCCCACTCCCACAATTCGTCGAACGTAATATTACGAATCATGATATTGCTTGATTCCTTTATATCGATAGACGCATGCTTGATGGACGAACCGTTGCTTGAAAAAATTGTTAAATCGTTAAATCCTTTGAGGTTAATCTTGGATACGCCTGAATTTAACAATGCCGGATGTGTAAGCGAAGCATGGTGCGCCGTTATCACACTGCTGTAAGCAGCGAACTCTGCAACTTCCTTATTTCCAAGATTCAAATCCGCCGTAATCTCTATCACGCTTGGCTGTTTTGTACTCTGAATCTTTGTTAATGCTTCAAGAAATTCCTTTGCATTCGCAACTTTATAGTAATTTGCGTTGGACTCTTTCAAAAGACCGCCTCCTGAAGTCACCGCGCTCTGCGCGTAACCTTCAATGCCGTATTTTCCAAGCCCTGTATCGTCGCTTTCGTATGGTGAATAGTTATCCGACTCATATTTGTCTGTCACAAACTTATCATCTGACGGCGTCGTTTTTGTACCTACATAGGATGAACTGCTGACTGTTTGTACCTCTCCATACGGATTCCAGCCAAGTCCTGACGTCGAAATCATCTTCTCTGCCTGTGCCGGACTAATCTGTCTTCTGTATGGATTTACCAGCGCGCCCGCACCGTAAGAACCTTTTTCATAATATCTTGTCTTTTCAAAAGCAGCTTCATCTGTTGAGAAGTCTTTGCCTCCCCATGTTGTAAATCCGACATTGCGGTTTACAATACCGCTCATGTAACAATCGATAAATGTCGTCGCTGCCTCTTCGCCCCAAGGACGTCCAAGAAAATATTTATCTCCTGAGCATCCGCTCTCCGCAATGAGACGGCATTCATTAAACAATGCGCCATATGGCGTTGTCAGGTCATTCTTCATCGCCGTATAATAACCGGAATTTTTATTCGCGTTATACCGGAATACAATATCACAATCGTTAAAGAATGCCATACCGCTGTTTCCGTAAATAAAATCAACATTACCGGCAACATAACACTTATAATAATACTGATGGTTCTTATTAGCGCAAATCGTATCCTGATATCCGAGGAACCGAACGTTGACATACATTGCGCCTTCCGCCTCACTGTGAATAACATCGGCAGACTCATTGCTGATGCTTCCGTCGCCCTTATACTCCCAGTCATTCTGGACGGTAAGATTCTCGGCGGAGAATCCCATCGCGTCCGGACGAATACGCATTGCCGCTCTGTCGCCCATCGTTCCGCCGCGTTCGCCGGTAGGAAGAAAATCTCCCGGATAATTATGAATAATTGTTTTTGTACTGTCCTCACCGATTAACGAAACATACGGTGCGTAAACATCAAGCCGTTCCTCATAAGAGCCTTCTTTGATGAGAATTACCTTTCGTGATGTATTGCTTGTACCTACTGCCGCAAGCGCCTCGCCAATCGTCTTAAACTGAGGAACGCCATACTGCGTTGTATCTCCTGCCGTACCTGTAAACGCGGCGTCTACAACATAATCATAATTCGTAAGATAAACAAAGTTTAACGGTTTTCTCGTTTTCTTTCCGGAAGCATATTCCAGAATCACCTCTACATCATTACGCCCTTCTGCAATCGTCACATCCGTAAAATTAAATGTGTCAAATGCTTTTGCAACGTCTGCTGATGCTGCAACAGTACCGTTTACAATGACAGATACCTTGCCCGGCGCCGTTACAAGACCTTCTATCGTAACCTTATCTTTAAATACCGTATCATAAGACTTTTTCGTAATTGCAATCACCGCATCCTCGTAAGTATACTTGCCGGATGCCCCTGCTGTCGGCAGCGTCCACACTTCTTTTGGCGGATTACTTGTATTGTCTGCTGATTTTGCAATAATATAATAATAGTAAGGAACCTCTGCCGTTACTGCCGTATCCGTATATGAAGTATCTGTTACGGTAGCAATCTTTGTTGCTTTCGCCTCGTCGGCGCTTCTTCTGTATACCTCATAGCTCGTTGCCAGCGGTGATACCGACCAGCTTAATAAAACCTTGTCGGCAGGCGATACGGAACCTAATGTAAGCTCCGGAGCTTTCAATGCCGCAACAATCAGTACGTCGTTTGATTCTACAAATGTGTTTCTGTTCGCTGCCGACTGCTCTGCAGAATTACCTAATGTACCGCACACTCTGAATTTATATGTGCCGGATGCGTCGCTTGATACCGGATACTGATAAGAAAATCCTGTCAGCTTATCCGAAACGTCCGTCCATTCTGCACCGTCCTTTGAAACCTGAAGTACATACTTTCCGTCGCCGTAAACCGCACTTCCCGTCCATGTCACATTAATATAAGTTCTGTCCTCTGCCGCCTCGGCCGACGCGCCGTTTGCCACAGGAGCCACTCCCAGAGGATTATAATACGCGTTCTGGTCATATAATATATTTCCGTCCTTATCGGTATATTTCATATTCATAACGTCGGCATTCACGCCTGCAAGCACTAAGCCATATTGAACCGGCGTTGCTGCTCCGTTATCCTTAAATGTTGCAAAAGAAGCATCGTTATATTTGAACTGACTCTTATTCGTACCGTCGCTCCACTCTGAATCAATATAAAACATATCGTCTGCTTTATAAATAGTGTATTTAATCGTCTCGCCTTCCGCAACAGTTGTATTCGCCTGTCCAGCTCCGGCTAATTCTGCAGCTTTCGTATAAATACCTCTGAGATTTGTCAGATTTCTTACACCAACAGTAGTGATTGTCGCATTTGAACCGGTTCCGCCGACCGCTCCCACAAATACGCCGTGCGTATTATTCTTCTGTTCTACAGAATTAATCTTAACTTCCAGCTCCAGCTTATTCCAGTCCGCCGTCTGTGGAAAGGCATAAAAGCTCACACCCTTATCGGCAAAACTCTTCGTAAAGCCTTCTGCTGCAACCGGCAGTTCACCGCCCGTCTGTACAAAATTCAGCGTCTGGCCATTCGGCGTTACCGTAAGATTTCCCGCCGCACCCACGCCGCTTAAAATCTCCGGTTTCACTTTCACGGCATTTTCATTGGTCGTTGTTTTCTCTGCTTCATTTGTCACTGTAATGGAATGAATATAATTCATTCCGGTCTTCCCCCCGGTCAATGTAAACGATAATGTCGCCGCGTCGCCTTCATACTGGAAAGTAACCTGATTACCGTCCGTATCTGCTTTCATTGGCGCAAAAGAGGCTGTTTTATCCCCTGACACATAAACGGTTCCGGTTGGCGCCGTTGCCGACAGCATCTCACCGGTCTGAGAATATGCACACATTGAAAATGAAATTGTTGCGTTTCCGGCTACTTTCACTTGAACGACATCCGTATCGCTCATAACCGTGCCATGTGATTTATCGTTATACCATATCGCTCCGTTTGCAACTAACGTAACCAGTTTATCTGTAGAAGAAAGCGTATTACCCCCTGTCACCTTATTACTGCCTGTATAAAGAGGAGACACCACGCTTCCGTCGCACAGATTATATGTCTTCGTCGCACCGTCCTTCATCGGAGTGCCTGTTGCGCTATTATCCTTCACCTGTAACGTATAACTTTCCGGCAGTGTATCTCCGGCAAATTTTACCGTAATCTCGTTACCGTTAATGCTTCCCGAAGCGCCGTTTCCGTAAGTAACATTACTTACAGCGCCGTTTCCGGCTCCGCCAAGATTTGCCCAGACAATCGCCTTGTCTACACCGGCAAACTCAACGCTTCCGTCTCCACTTGCTGCCGTTACGGTAAATGCCTTCGCATCATCAGAACCCGGCTGGATAGTAAATGTTGTACCCCCCACTGTAACCGTTGCCGTCTTCGTGGAATCCCATGAAACAAATGTTATGTTATTCGCCACCGTCGCTCCCGCCGCCGTATTTGTCAGGTCAACCGTTCCTCCTTGTGAAATCTTGTATAGACCATTGTTTTCAAATTCAACAGTATATTCGCTTCCCACTGAAAGTTCAACCGAATATTGTCCATTGGCAACCGTTGCCTCGGCAACCTTCGCACCATCTTTCTTAAATACCAGTTTCTGCCCATTTACCACAGCGTCAACCGTTCCTGAAACAGTTGCCATAGGTTTCACGGATTCCGACTTTGCCTTAATATAATGGAAATATCCTTGACCGGAGCCTTCCACTTTCAGTACGATGGTTGCGTCTTTATCTGACTTATAAATTAAAGTACGTTCTGTCGTATCGCTTGTTTCGCCATCCAAAGTGACGTCGTCAGTTACTTTCGCTCCGTCGACATACAGACTAGCCGTCGCCGTAGCATTTCCAAATCTACATCCCGTTACCGTCACGGTTGTCTGTCCTGCCGGAACATTAATCGCTATCTCCGAACCGTTCTTAACTACCAATCCGTGACCGCCCGCATTGTACGACATACCCGTTCCGTTCAGGGTAATAATACCGTCCGGTGACATGGTGTCCGGTGCAATACTGCCCGTACTTCCAAAAATCCCGCTCGTAAAATTATATGTTATCTCCGCTCCGTCCAAAGGAAGTCTCTGCGCTTCCTTCTGCTGATATGTAATATTATTGGTTACCGTATCGCCTCCGGCTGCCCCTGTAAGGTCAATCGTACCGCCTCCGGTTATTTCATACAACATACTCTTCTTAAATTCAACGGTATATGAACTTCCTACTGTCAATTCCACGCTGTACTGTCCGTTTGCAACCACAGCTGAAGCTGTTTCCGTCCCGCCTGTTTTAAAAATCAGCGTTTCGCCGTTAACCGCAGCGTCTATGCTTCCCGTAACTGTTGCTGTATCGGCTGCTGTTTCTTTTACTTCATAAGAAACGCCATGCACATATCCCGTACCACTTGGAGTTACTATAAGCTCCATCTGCACGGCTGATGAAGATTTATTCTGATATTCAAAAATAGCTTCCACATCTTCTCCATTTCCCTTCAAATCTTTTGTGGAATCGGCTACTTCAACTCCGTTAATTGCCATTGTCGCACTGCAAGCACCCCAATTACACTCAGCAAAAGTAAATACGCCTTTTGTATTTGCTGGTACAATCGTCGTAAATGTGACAGGACTGCCAAACGCCATGCCATGTGTATTTCCGCCGATATCCAACTTTGCATTACTTCCCTTAGATAAACAAATATATTTATTCTGAGATAATATCGCAGCATCCGTCATCTCCTGAACACCGAAAATTTCCCCTGTTGTCTTAAAATTATAACTTTCCGCTGCAGTGCCTACCGCCATCGCTGCAAGCTGGCTGACCAAATCGCCAGCCGGCGGATACGCAACCGCAATCGATTTAATATAAACATTATTACTGTCCGCAACAATATCCACATAATCGGCGCCGCCTATATAGGAGTATACATTCGTAACATCTGCAGCTTTGACGCCGCCTATTGTATAATCCATATATCCTGCGCTATGCGCAACTACAGTTATTGTACAGTTTCCATCTACCGGAACCTGAATCCTTGTACCCGCTGCCATCTGGCTTGCACCTGCACCACTATTATACTGCAGCTTTCCACCATTACTGGCATCAATCTGCAATCCGTCATACACATCGGTAGTATTCTGTATGGTTGTTGAAAATCCGCTTCCCGTGCCTAAGTCCCATGACTTGTCCGTGGCAGCCAATACCTGCGTTACCCCCCCAGTTAATAAATTGACCGGCAGCAATCCCACTGCCATAAGTATCGTCATCAAAAACGATACTGCCCGTTTTTTCAAACTGCGCTTCATCTGAATCCTCCTTAAATCCCTTTCTTTTTAAGCTTTTTTCACAGTTATAATTATTTCTAGTCAGAAATAATTATAACATTTACCAGTAGAATCAAACAAGTAGTTCTCCGTATGTATACAACAAATATAAATTTTACAATTAAAAGGAGTACATCAATGAATACTGAACTATGATTCATTGATGTACTCCTTTTAATATTCTTTCATTCTACACTGACATGTCCATCATGGAACCTTCCACCAGTTCCGCGGCAGACACCATTTCCTGCGCCGGCATCTCCACTCCGCCAAGCTCCAGCGTAACGCCGGAACCCGACATATTATTATTGGCAAACACTATGTTGGACGCCGCGTTTTCCTTATCGCTCTGCCACTTTTCAAACATCGCCTTTAAGTACTTGGCATCCGCCTCCGCAATCTCCTTCATCTCTTCCCGGCGGTGTTTTTTCTTTAATTCTTCCAAATCCTTCGGGTCCATATCCGGCTTGACACCACCCGTAAGTTCTTCCGCCAGCTCTTCTAATTCCGTATCCTCAAGCGCCTCGCTCACGGACTCCATCAGCGCGTCCATATTCTCCTCCATGGCTCTCTTCATCTCTTCCATGGACAGTTCCATCTCCCGCATGGCTTCCTCTATGAGTTTTCGCATGTCCTCCGCCGCATCCGTCTGCTCTGCAAACGCGGATTCGCTTTCTTCATCAAGCAGCTCCTCTGCGTCCGTCTTATCTTTTTCCTTCTCGTCCAGCTGGCACTCACAGGCTCCGCCTTTTTTCGCCCGTTCTTCCTCCTGAAAATGTTTCACGCGCTTTTTCGCCACACGCAGCATCTTCTCCGCGTGAACAATGGCAATCTCAAGCTCCCTGTCGTCATATTCGCCGGTTTTCACCCTTCTTTTCAGCTGCGCCACCTGCCTCCTTGCCGCCGATGCTGCCTTCCTTGCCCCGCTTGAATTTTTGCTCTTTAAAATCTGTGAAGAAATTCTCTTAAAATTGTAAAACAATTTCTTCGGTTTCTGATAAGACGACGGTTTTGAACTTGTTCTCACAGAATAAGAGCCTACCACCATCCCGTTCAAATCCCGGATTTCATACCTCCTGACATTAGAATTACTCCTTGTTCTAACGGTATAACATCCGGAAATTCCCATTAAATTTCCGATTCCCAGCATGTCAGTATCCTCCTTGATTTTGACAATTTATCCGTAAAAATGCTTAAAATATTCTGTTATATTTAGAAATATATCGGATTTTTCAATAAATTTATTTACAGAAATGTTGTGAAATAAAAGGAAAACTGTTCTTTAAACGATCAGCCGCTCCACAATCTCTTCCAGATACGTAAACTCCGTCTCCTCAATCTTTCCCTCGTCACAAGCCTTTGCCACGCCGGGATCCATCGGAATCCTTGCATTCGCATCCGCACCGCACTCTGCTGCCAGTTCCTCAAGACGGCTCTTTCCGAAAATCCAATGCTTCTCCCCGCAATTTGGACATTCAAAATAAGACATATTCTCCACAATGCCGATAATCGGTATATTCATCATATTTGCCATCTGCACCGCTTTCTTAACGATAACCCCCACCAAGTCCTGCGGCGTTGTGACAACAACAATCCCTTCCACAGGAAGCGACTGAAAAACAGTGAGCGGAACATCTCCCGTTCCCGGCGGCATATCCACAAACATAAAATCTGCTTCCTTCCACGCCACTTCTTCAAAAAACTGCTTTACCGTACCCGCGATAATCGGTCCGCGCCACACGACCGGCTGTGTTTCATTCTCAAGCAGTACATTCATCGACATCACCTGCGTTCCCTTTGCCGAAACAGGCGGAATAATGCCGTCTTCGCCATTCACTGCGCCTTGTGTCATTCCAAAAATCTTCGGAATCGACGGTCCCGTAATATCCGCGTCAAGTATTGCCGTTTGAAACCCTCTCCTTGCTACGGATACCGCAAGCAGCGAAGTCACCAGCGACTTTCCAACGCCGCCTTTGCCGCTGACCACGCCGATAACCTTTTTTATATTCGGCTGCTTTGTTTTGATATCGCAGCCGCTTTCACACGACGAACAATTGTGGGAACAATTTTCACTCATTTTAAAAACCTCCAATCAAATTCTTCATTACCGCACGATATTTTTCAGACTGCCGATACCTTCGACAAAACATTCTACCGTATCCCCGGGTTTTAAAAACTTCGGCGGCGTAAAACCCATTCCCACGCCTGCCGGCGTGCCCATAGAAATAATCGTTCCTGCCTTTAACGTCATTCCTGATGACAATTCACTGATAACATGCGCCACGTCAAAAATTAAAAGTTCCGTATTACTGTCCTGGCGAAGCTCTCCGTTTACCCGCGACCCAATATTCAGTTTCGGAGGAAACGCAATATCTTCCTTCGTTGTAATACACGGTCCCATCGGCGTAAAACCGTCCAGACTCTTGCCGAAATACCACTGCTTATGACGCGTCTGTACGTTTCGCGCGCTGACGTCATTTAAAACCGTAT
>CAJTZH010000076.1 GCA_910584325.1 uncultured Lachnospiraceae bacterium
TGAGCATCACGAGAATCTCACGGCGCACCGGGTCAGAAAGCGCTTTAAACGTCTCAGCAAAACTCAACTCACCATCTCCTTTGCTTATTCTATTTAGAAATATTTCTAAATACATTATATGACGTTATAAACAAAAAAGCAACAACTATTTAGATATTTTTCTAAATAGTTGTTATACTAAAGTAAGAAGAAATCGCAAGCCACACAGGCGCAGCTTTTGATTGAAACCGTGTATATTTTATTTTTAAAACCCTAGTAAACCACCACCGCCTGTCTCCCCATCTCCTCATACCGCTGTTCCACAAGGCTTTTCTCATAGGACACCACGGCTCCCTGCGACAGCGGGTCACAAAAATAATAGTAATTCTCGTCAAATCCCATTAACAGCATACCCGCAGTTTTTCTTATTATCCGCCTTCTTCTTTTTTTCCTGCTGATTTTTCTCATAAAATAACCTCCCGCATTGGACAGAACCCTGTTTCCTGGTATTCTGCCAGATAAGATACTCTTATCTTAACGGAAGGTTGTATCATTCTATGCAGTTTTGTGTATCATTCCTGTAACATTTCCATCAGTTCAACATATTCATAACCGGTTTCATACATGCGGGAAGTCAGCGTCCGAAGGATTTTTTTCGTTTCCGTTTCATAGTCCCACGGTACCACCCTGAGATATTTACTTTCTATCGTGCCTTCCAACAGACTATCCCATGAAAGTTCGACGCCATAATATTGATTCAGATTCTCTATTAATACATCCCATCTATTTAAACATATCCAGAAATCCTCCACCACATAAGGAGTCATATCATTTAAAGAAATACCCAAAATATCATAGGTCTCCAGGTTATACACTATATCAATGCGAAGGCTTCTCTTATACCCGTCCATAAAATACTCCAATGACAGCGCCCCCACTCTTGCGGAGTATATTTCGTCCTCCTCCACCTCAAGAATCGTGTAGGCAGAACTGGTATATGCGGTTCCCTCCTGAACAAACCCCGTCAGCGTATATACATAAAATTCGTGGCTTTCATCAAAAATCAGCAGTAAAAACTCTCTTAAAGTACCGGCAATCAGTTTATCATACAGCTCTTTGTCCAGAACAGGCGCTTCCTCCTCAACCATCAAAACATCTTCTTTCTCTAAAACGTCCAAAAGCTGCATCACGCTCATAGACCTAATTTCATTATTAATATCATACGCGCCGATACTGACAACACCATTCAGCTTTTCGTCAGAATGCCTAAAATACAATTTAGGCAGTTTCAAAAACGCAAATGACAGCAGCAGCAAGATCAGAATAATTACAACTGTTATCACAATTTCATGCCATTTCTTCATCAAATGCCGCCCCCTTTTCTACACTTTTGTATGTCGGATGGAGTTTTAAAGAAAATGCAGGCATTGTCGCACAAATTCAGAATCAACGTGGACAACATTGCATTTTCCGCCAGAATCACTGCCTCCTCCAAATTCATATCAAAAACCACGCCGTACTTTTCTCCGAGGAAATAGAGATTTTCTCCCAGCAGTTTTCTAAATTCCGCTATTCTGACCGCCTCCATGGCAAAGTCCACATTTCCCATCACAAGCAAATTCAAAAGGTTTAAAGACAACTGTTCGAGACGCTTTGCCTCCCTGTAAATGTAATCGCCATACTCCCGCCTCTGTTCCACTGTCAAATCATATGTACGTATTAAATCTGCATAACCGATAATGGAAGTCATCGGCGTTTTCAGTTCATGAGTAAAGTTTCCCATGAATTCTTCTTTTCTTCTGCTCTCCTCCGTCAGCTCCTCAATATATCTTTCCGTGTTTTCCGCCAGTTCGTTTAACGTGTCCGCAAGAACCGCCGTTTCGTAAGATTTCATCTTGGAGCGGCGCATATCAATCCTTACGGAATAATCACCTTTGGAAATCCGCTCCGCCGCCTTTGTCACCTTTACAATCGGTCTCGTCGTATAGTAGGAAAACGCATACAAAATGACGGCAAGCAAAACAGACGTGACAATGATAATCCTGTTATACAGCCCGTAATTATCATCACGCCTCTTTAAGATGTCATCAAGACTTCCATAATTAATTATATATCTGTCGCCGCAGCGGCTCATCACCTGGATTGCCGGTCTGCCGTCTTTTTCCACAAAACCGGAAACTACCTGCTTGTCTACCAAATCACGGACATTGTCCAAACCGTTTTGCTGTTTCCATTCTTCGAAACCGCTCACCGTGGTCTTCATATCCGTGTCATTGGCCGACATTTTCTGCATCAGCCCCGTCATCGAATATTCCATATAGGCATTATCAGGTATGGATTCCGGCGTCAGAACGTAGATATAAAGCGCACACCTTCTCATAGATTATTTCCCGGTATAGCGCCACATTTTTATTCTTCACAAGCAGCAGCAAAAGTTCAAACTCTTTGAAGGTCAAATCAACGACCTCCCCGTCCTTCAAACACGTCCTCTGCGCTGTATCAATGGTTAGTCCCGCCGCCGTAATCACATCACAAAATTTGTGAAAACGGCGCAGCACAACCTCCACCCTTGCAATCAGCTCCGCATTATCAAACGGTTTTACAATATAATCCTCCGCTCCCAGACGAAGTCCCTTCACCTTGTCTTTCACGTCGTTTTTTGCCGTCAGAAAAATTACCGGAATCTGAAACTGCGCAATATACTCCATCAATTCGAAACCATCAATCTTCGGAAGCATCACGTCCAGCAGAATTAAATCGAAATTCCCCTTTTCAATCATGTCCGCCGCCGCTTCACCGTCGTAAACACATTTACAGAAATACCCTGCCTGTTCCAGCGAAATCCTGATTAAGTTTGCGATTGCCTCCTCGTCGTCTACAGCAAGTATCCGTATCATAGTTCACCTTGTAGTTTTGATTTCATATTTAAAGTCTATCATACAGTTGTATCATTCTTGTATCTTTATACCATAAAAAAAGTATAATATAAAAGATATAAATCAAAAAGAGACCGCCGCAGATAAACTGAAAATGCAGCAGTCTCTTCATATATCATTGATAAATCGTTCACTACGCAATATTCACACTACATGCAATCAGCGCAGCCGGGTAATCTCATATTTTGCTTTGGTCTGAAGACAGCTTCGAAGAGACGAATACCGAAGTTCTAACGGCCCGTCCGGAACCGTGACATCAATTGACGCCGCCATGGCATTAATTATCTCGTTCGTGAGCTTCTTTTTATTGTCCGAAAGAAACTTGACTTTCTCGTCCATCGTTCTCAGGTCAAGAAATTCCATGAGAATCGGACTCGGATGATCCGGTCCCTCAAGATAAACCTCTTTCTTTGCCTCTTTCTTTCTGTGAAAAACTTTCTCAACAAACTCGTCCGTCTCCTGCTCTTCACTCTTTGGTTTCCCGTCTTTTTTCACCGGGGATACACTTTCATGACTCTTTTGTGCCAAACTAAACTCAGAACGCCCAACCTTTTCAAAGCGGAACTTCTGCTTCACATCAGGATACTTCTCATGGTCTACCTCACTCGTAAACATGGTAAGCGGTCTTGCGTAGACACTGAAATCATCGTAAAGCGCTTGATAAATTACCAGTTTCTCCTTCGTCTCGGAATGTGTCGCAACGGCAAGTACCTGATAATATTTATTCTTAAAATGTCTGTAAAACTCGCCCGGTGCCGGAATATTGTCTGTCATACTTTCTGCCTCTTTCACATTATGTTTTCCCAAATCAATAACACTATTATCCGTTTTTTATGCAAATAAGTCAACCACCTTATGTAAATATCCAGTAATTACTAACAGTCTTTCTGATTATTCACCGAACACTTTGCGGTAATCGTCTTTAAACTTCTCAATTCCGATATCCGTCAGCGGATGATGTACCATCTGCTCAATTACTTTGTATGGAACGGTTGCAATATCCGCTCCTGCAAGTGCGCAGTCCGTAACATGAATCGGATTTCTAACGCTCGCGCAGATAATTTCCGTGTCAATGTCATAATTTGCGAAAATAGCGACAATATCCTCAATAAGAGAAACGCCCGTCTGTGAAATGTCGTCAAGTCTTCCAAGGAACGGTGAGACAAACGCCGCGCCTGCTCTTGCCGCCAGAAGCGCCTGATTTGCCGAGAAAATCAACGTCACATTGACTTTAATTCCTTCTTTTGCCAGTACCTTTGTTGCCTTGAGGCCTTCCACGGTCATCGGAATCTTTACTACCATATTCGGATGGATTGCGGCTATTTCGCGGCCCTCTTTAATCATATCCTCCGCGTTCTCTGTTGTCGCCTTTACCTCGCCGCTGATTGGTCCGTCGACAATAGACGTAATCTCACGGATAACTTCGCCGAAATCTCTTCCTTCTTTGGCAATTAAGGACGGATTCGTCGTAACTCCACAGATAACGCCCATATCGTTTGCTTTTCTGATGTCTTCCACATTGGCTGTGTCAATAAAAAACTTCATAGTTGATACCACTCCTTTGATAAATTTTATAAATACATTATAATACATTTCTCAAAAAATGGATATGCTTTCTTGCAACTCTTTTA
Organism: uncultured Lachnospiraceae bacterium; assembly: GCA_910584325.1. Taxonomy (GTDB): domain Bacteria; phylum Bacillota; class Clostridia; order Lachnospirales; family Lachnospiraceae; genus MGBC120314. The sequence continues at coordinate 4,547 of CAJTZH010000076.1, forward strand.
GAAAATAATTCACGGTACATCGTTTCATATTCCTCGTAACGAATTGCGGCCCCCGCGGACAAAACCTCCATCTGCGTTCCAAACAGCGACACCAGATAGTTTTGCGACATCATACCGTTCGCCATATAAAACTTTCTGCGGTTTTGGCGGTTCTTAATATCGGGACAGTCCTCGAATATACTCTCAATTTCAAGAAAAAAGCGTTTGTCCTTAAATTTTTCTTTTATCAGTTCCAACGCTTTCGAGCCCTTTCCCATCCCCCGAAACGACGGTTTAATGGCAAAATAATCGAGCAGTACCATATCCCGGAAATATATAAAAATGGCAAGTCCGACAAATGTATCACCGTTCTCCGACAGCGCAAACATCTCCATCGTACCTTCCCGGCACTTTTTTCTCATCATCCAGAACGGTTTTTTTTCCGCCTTTGGGAACGACTCTTTATAAAGTTTTTTCAGTTGCCTTATGTAGGGTGTTTTGTCTACATTAACCAGTTCCACAACGCTCTCCTTATTCACTAGGTTTTGGCAGGCGCTCCGTCTCAAGATATATGCACTTCCATTCCTCGCCCATAATCGGATATATCTCCGTCTGCGCAGGCTCTGCTTCACAAAATCCTGCACAACGGTAACAATGATACGCTGCCGGATTATTTTCAAACACGCCGATTGTCACTTTGTCCACGCAGAGAATCTCAAATGCGAATTTCAGTGCAAGACGCAGCATTTTCTTGCCGTACCCCATACCTCTTCTCGTGTTGTCAACCACAACAAATCCAAACCGGAGAATCTTTTTTTCCTCGTCCACAAAACGCATAATCAGATGCCCGACCACTTCGTTTCCTTCTTCCGCCGTCATCTCGTAAAAACCGTCGTTTTCTTTCTGCCCGTCGTAAAAAGTAATAATTGCTTCCGCCGTAACCGGATAGTTTTCATACTTACCCGCGCTCCACTGGTAAAACATTTTCTCTGAGGTAATCCAGCCTGCGATATATTTTGCGTCGCAGTCTTTATAAGGTCTTAATCTCATCGCCCTATGCCGCTCCTTATTCATAATGTATCCAGCCAGTTTTCACAAAGCCTTTTCCATTCTCCCACCAAAGGAAGATAATCTCCAAGTCCGAAACCATGTCCGCCGCTCTTAAAGATATGAAGTTCCGCCGGAACCCCCGCCCGTCTCGCCGCCATATAAAACGAAACGCTGTTCTCCGCAGCCGTGGTTGTATCATCGTCTGTCTCAAATACAAACACCGGAGACGTATTTTTTGTTACAAAGCGGTCTGCACCGTACTGCTCCAAAAACCATTTTTCCAAAATCCACCATTGCAGTTTGTCGCTTGTTTCTTCCGAAATACGCAGCCTTTTTTCGCGCGCAATCTCCTGTGCCTCCATGTTGATAACCGGATAACCCATCACACAAAAATCCGGTCTGGCAGAGATATTGTCCGTATCGTCTGTTTTCTCGTAAACAGCTTTATCATAACATGTCGCCGCCATTGACGCAATATAACCGCCCGCGGAAAATCCGACAACACCGATTTTATCCGCAGGATATCCCCATTTGTCCGCATTCCGGCGGACAATCCTGATAGCCCTCTGCACATCCGTTAGCACTATTTCTCCCGGATTCTTATGAGGCGACAGCGTAAGACCATCCGGCGTCGGACGAAACGGAAGCCTAGGCGCCAGAACAAATGCCGTATAGCCTATCGACTGAAACCAGCGGGCAATTTCACTGCCCTCAAAATTCATCACCAGCCTCTTTAGGGCGCCGCCCGGAATAATGATTACCGCTCCCTTTGCCTTTTTGTCTAAAAGATAAGGATACAGCCTTGGTACGGATACATTTTGAATGAGTTCTTTTCTGCGCCCGTCCGGCATCATTTCATAAAAATGCTCCTCCTTAAGTTCCACGCCTTCCGAACCCGGCGCTGTATCGTCAAACAATCTGATAAAATCCATTTTATCCATATTACAATTCTCTCCTCCCGTTATGCCTTAATATAATTTTATTTTAGTCAAATACAGAAAGATTGCAATCATATTTTAGTTGATTTTTTACACATTATACTGCCTGCGGTTTTATTTTTTCCGGTATTTCGGCTCTATCACCACGGTATACACAATCATCGCCGCGATACTTTCGAGCATAATTCCCGGCGTCACAATCAGAATCCACGGAAAATCTGTCCACAGCATGGGTACGCCAAGCAGGATAAAAATAATTCCATACGCGCAAAACAGAATACCGACGCTGCGGTTGTAGCTTTTCACATTTTCCACCGCGATTGTCTCGCAGTTCGCCCAGAATCCCACCGGTTTTTTCGCAAAGCAATCCACGATTCCCATGCCGATAAAAAATACGCCAAACAATCCCCATATGATAAAAACATCCGTCATATTCATTGGCATTCCTCCCCTAGCGAAGATATAAACCGGACAGTTTCATATTTTTATCAAAACTCAACTGATATATCACCGTTACATTTTCATAATTCGCGACAATTTCTATGACTGCCATTTTCTGCCCCGCCTGCTCCACCTCAACAACATAGGCGTTGCCCCATGACTGGAATGCCCCGAAATCTTCGGAAAGCATCGCCTTTGTCTCCAGCAGAACTTTTTCCGTCAAAAATTTCTGCATGACTCCGGTCATCATCGGTGTAAGCGTCTCCATATCGTTTTCATCCAGCACCGCGATAACCTCTTTTGCTTTCGCGCAAACCTCCTCCTCGGAAAAAACGCTGTTTTCGGTAAGCAAAGCGGATTTTGGCAGCAGCCAGAATCCCGCAGCCAAAAGTATCAGCAGTACAGCGGCAGCCGTTCCCACAATCCAGAACCGTTTCTGCCTTTTCCCCAGCTTTTTCTCCGCTTCGTCAAAATTTTCGTTAAATTCGGCAGCCGCCTCCGCCGGGCTTCCCAGTTCCGCAACCGCTTCCTCAAACGTTTTTCCATTTTCCATCGCAATTGAAATATCCGAATCTATCTGCTTTAATATTTCTTTCTTTTTCACCGAACCACACAAAAGACGCTTTCCGATTGATTTCAAATAATTTTTATGATTCATAACACATTACCTCCATCCAGTATCTGGTCTACTTTTTGTGAAAATATTTTCCATAATTTCGCAGTCTCTTCTAAAACCGCTCTCCCCTTACCGGTTATCCTGTAATATTTCTTGGAAACTTCCTTGCCTTTCGGCGCGCTCCACTCGCTCGTAACCAGTCCGTCATCCTCCAGACGATATAAAATCGGATAAAGCGTTCCCTCCTTCAAAATAAAGTATTCGCCGCTCCTGCATTTTAATTCGCTGATTAACTGATAACCGTACTGCTCCTTTTCACCAAGGAGCCTTAAAACCAAAATCTCCAGAACTCCTTTCTTCATCTGTCTCTCATACCGCTCCGTCAATGTACCACCAGCTTTCTGTAAAAATATATTTAGTATTACTAAATATATTGTAACAAAAATAGAAATGATGTCAAGGATTTTTCCATAACATCATTTCAGTTTTTATTTCCAAAAGTTGTTTTGCTCATTTGAAATTCACTTTTCTCCCAACATATTAAAACAGCAGGAGACCAACCCATAATAAATCAAACTCCTGCCATTCATATAACGTTATTCACAATACTTATCCCCTGACATCTACCGTTACATATTCGCCTATTTTTTTCTTTGGGGTATTGTCGCCTTTTAATAACGTCAGACTGCCGTCCTGTTTTATCTTTTTCTCGTCCCGTTCTTCCTCTGCCGCCTTTTTCATAGCCTTATTGGCATCTCCCAAAACCGACATCTGTGAACCTGCCGCCGCGTCCATCCGTCCCTGAACCTTCGCCAGCTGTTCCTGTTTCTTTTCCGTATTCTGTCCTCTTGCAGAATCAAGATTAATCTCTGACTGCAGAACACTTACTGCTGCGCCAAGCTGTGTCTCTACGTTTTTGTGAACCTGTGCCTGTTTCATGGACGAATCTGCGGAAATCATCGCGTTTACCCTTGTCTTTGATAAGCCGCTGTCCTGATTTTCGGACTTTTCCGAATCTGCCTTCTGCGTATTGTCCGTCATCGAGCTCTTTGCCCGTTCCTTAGCCCGTTCCTCTCTCCTCTGGTCAATCTGGTGCTGCCTTAACTGCTGATTCAGACTTGTAATCTCCTGCTGGATTTCCTGCCTTTTCTTCATCTTCTCTTCCGGCGTCATCTTCTCGTCCGAAGAAAGACTTTGAAGCCTTTGCTGCGCATTCGCAATCTGATTTTGAAGATTTTTGCTGACAGAATCTATCTGCATACTGCTGCCGGAAGAAGCCGGCTGCATGGCATTACCGCCCTGACCTGCTATTCCATTGATGCTTCCTGCTGTTTTCATCATAATCACGGTCTCCTTTCCTAGTTTTTTACCTCCATGTATGAATGATTTGCTTATTTATAGTTTTTCGTCAGCTCACACCTGAAACTGAACCTTTATGTTGCAAAGCAACCTTTTTCGGTTGTAAAACATTCTTATCCGTTTTATTCTTCGTTTTTATATAATGCATAATAATCCGCGTCGACATTATCCATCATCTGGGAAAACCATCTCTTTGCGTCGTCAAGCGCTCTGTTATAAATAACCGGCGCCAGTTTTTGTTCAAACAGTTCCACAAGCTGCATCTGTTCTATCATGCCGATTTCTTCTCCCCGTTCTTCAAGATAAAACGCTTTTATCTCGGCATTTAATTTTTCTTTCTGCGAATCCGACAACTTGATTTGCGACAGCCTTTCTCTCTTTTTCATAGAACGTTCTCCCGTTTTATTTTCCGATGCTTCTACATAAAATTATATGTTCTGTTCTTATTTTACTATAACATAAATACGTTTAAAGTACAATAATCTAAAAGGAATGAAGCTCAATCTGAAAGTTTTTTATTATAAGCCGACATCCGCTTTTCTTCGCCAACCGTAAACAGATATTCTTTTTTACAGAGTTCTTTGTTTCAGTCAATCGCTATTATATTCTCTTCACCGGAATCCACACCGCACTCTCGTAAGCCGGAGATTTTGTATCGCCCTCGCCATACCACTCCACATCCGCCTCCATGGCAATCTCAAACTGCGGATTTCCCGGCAGCCATTCTTTAAAAATCTTCGTATTGACAGACTGAAGCGCCCCCGGCAACGGACCTTTGCATAAAAACTTCGCCCATTCCATATCTGGGAATATGAATGTTGTCATTCCCTGCGGCACTGTCCCGCCGCTGTAGAGACCGGCAATCAAATAACGAAATTTCCTGTCGTCTGCCGAGTCACCGATACATACGCCGAACATTCCGACATGGCAGTTTAAAATCGCCTCTTCCAGCTCATTTTCCGGTTTTTTCGTGCGCATCAGACGCGCAAGGTATTTTTCGCAAAATTCATCCCAGTATTTCGGTATCTGCTCGTAGCTTGTGTCAAAAGAAAATTCCCGTTCCAGACCGATAATTTGAAAATTCTCCATCTTCTCAACAATGTAATCCATCTCATTTCCTCCCTGAATTTCTATTTTGATTTTTAAAGGCAGGAAAACACGCATCTTAGAAGCGTCCTTCCGAAGCTGCATAGGCGTTACACCGTGGAATCTTGAAAACGCTTTCGAAAAACTCTCCGGAGTATCATATCCGTATTTATAAGAAAGCTCTATCATTTTTTCTCTGCCCGCCACAACGTCCAGCGCCGCAAGATAAAGCCTTCTGTTTCGCACATACTCCGCTATCGTATATCCTGTCATCAGCCGGAACCCTTTTTGCAGGTAAAACCACGAAATTCCCACTTCATGCGATACTTCAACAGTTTCCTCAAAATCCAGCAGATGTTCTTCCAGATAACCGACCGCTTTGCGAATACTTTCCGTCCATTCCATAAAAACGCATATTCCTTTCCAAACCTTCTGTCTGCATTATAAAGAAAATGTGCATAAAATTCCCGTTATTTCTTGCCAGATTATGTCCGTCTGCTCTTTCTCCACTCATTGGCTCCCAACATCAGACATCCGACGCCCTTCGGGCAAAAATATCCGTACAAAAAAATAGAGAACGATTACTACCAGAACATCCCCGATATACGGACGTACAACGCTGTCATGAACAAAGAGCGCAATGAAAATTTCCACTGCCAGTAATACAATAAAGGCAGTGGAATTTACAATTCATTTATTCATTTTGATACAGCCCGCGTACCGCAGGATAAATCTTTTTAAATTCCTGATAGCGTTCTTCATACTTCGCAACCAGGGCGTCTTCCGGTTCCACCGTATCGACCACCTTGACAATCGCGTCGCACGCCTCCCTGACACTCGCGTATTCGCCGCAGGCAACTGCCGCGAGAATCGCTCCGCCAAGAGCGGGCCCTTCTTCTGATTCAATAATCTCCAGTTTCAGATTGAGAACGTTTGCGATAATCTTCTTCCAGAGCGGACTCTTTGCCCCGCCTCCGCAAATCTTGCTGGCAGTAATGGAAAGTCCAAGGCTTCTAGCCACTTCAAGAGAATCTCTCAGTCCGAACGCGACGCCTTCTAAAACTGCCTGCGTCATCTCCTCCCTTGTGGTGTCCATGCTCATTCCCATAAAAGAAGCGCGCACAAGCGGGTCATTATGCGGTGAACGCTCGCCCATCAGATACGGCAGGAAAAACACCTGATTTTCACCAAGCTTCTGTATCGTTTCCTGTTCTTTCGCGTACTCTTTTGTCCGCAGAATATCGTCCATCCACCATTTATTGCAGGACGCGGCGCTGAGCATACAGCCCATCAAATGATATCCGCCGTCAGCATGCGCAAACGCATGCAGCGCGTTGTTATCATCCACACAGAATGTATCGCTTGTAATAAAGACGGTTCCCGAAGTCCCGACGGACAGATTACAGTTTCCGCCGCCAACCGTACCTGTTCCGACTGCTGCCGCCGCGTTATCGCCTGCTCCTGCCGCAACTTTTACATTCGCGGTAAGTCCGAGTTTGTCCGCAATCTCTTTTTTCACACATCCAGTCGCTTCATAACTCTCATAAATCTTTGGCAGCATTTCCTCTGTAATGCCGCAGATTTCAAGCATTTCAGGAGACCATCTTCTGTTCTTTACGTCAAACAAAAGCATTCCCGACGCGTCGGACGGCTCCGTGGAAAATACGCCTGTAAGCCTGTAAGCGATATAATCCTTTGGCAGCATAATTTTACGGATTCTTTTGAAATTCTCCGGTTCATTGTCGCGCACCCATAAAATCTTCGGCGCCGTAAATCCGGCAAACGCGATATTTGCCGTATACTCCGACAATTTCTTCTTTCCAATAACGTTATTGAGATACTCGCACTCTTTGACCGTTCTTCCGTCATTCCACAAAATAGCGGGACGAATCACCTCGTCGTTCTCGTCTAACATCACCAGTCCGTGCATCTGCCCGCCAAAACTGATACCGGCGACTTCAGATTTGTCAAAGTCCGAAAGCAAGTCCAAAAGACCGTCCATCACTCCCGTAAACCAATCCGCAGGATTCTGCTCCGACCAACCAGGCTTTGGAAAGGAAAGCGGATATTCCTTGGATACAATATTTTTAATCTGACCTGTCCCATCCATCAGTAAGAGCTTTACTGCCGACGTACCAAGGTCAATTCCAATATACAGCATGTCAAACGCTCCTTTTACGCAAATGGATTTTCTGTCTTGTAAAGCATTCCCTTCGGCTGATTGAATCCGACATTTTCCACGCCAAGATACTTAAATACCTCAAACAGCGCTTTTCCAAAATGACCGAACGCAACAGCGCCGTGATGAGGGAAATTATTCTCAATCAGTACATGGCGGTAAAATCTTCCCATTTCCGGAATCGCGAAAATACCGATTGCGCCAAATGAACGCGTCTTTACCGGAAGCACCTCACCCTGTGCGATATAAGCGGTCAATTTCGCGTCCGCCGTACTCTGTAAACGGAAGAATGTAATGTCGCCCGGTACAATATCGCCCTCAAGCGTTCCCTGCGTCACCTCTTCCGGAAGAGAACGCGCCATGATAAGCTGATACTTCATCTCACAGAAAGAAAGCTTGCCTGCCGCCGTATTGCCGCAGTGGAATCCCATAAATGTATCTTTTAACGTATAGTCGAATTTACCCTTAATATCTTCCTCATAGAGGTCTGCCGGAACGGAATTGTTAATATCAAGAAGCGTTACCGTATCGTCGCTGATAACCGTACCGATAAACTCGCTGACTGCTCCGTAAATATCTACCTCGCAGGATACCGGGATGCCCATCGCCGTTAGACGGGAATTGACATAACACGGCACAAAGCCGAACTGCGTCTGGAATGCCGGCCAGCATTTTCCCGCAATGCAGACATATTTTCTGGAACCTTTGTGTTTTTCCACCCAGTCTAAAAGCGTCAACTCATACTGGGCAAGTTTTGTAAGAATCTCCGGCTTCTTGTTGCCGGCTCCAAGCTCCGCTTCCATACTCTTTACCACATCCGGGATTCTCTCGTCTCCCGCATGATTATTAAAGCTTTCAAATAAATCCAGCTCGGAATTTTCCTCAATCTCAATACCCATATTATATAACTGCTTAATCGGCGCGTTACATGCAAGGAAGTCCTGCGGTCTCGGTCCGAACGAAATCACTTTTAAATTATTCAGTCCCACAATCGCCTTGGCAACCGGTACAAATTCATGAATCATATCGGCGCATTCCTCTGCCGTTCCCACCGGATACTCAGGAATATACGCTTTTACATTGCGCAGTTTCAAATTATAGCTGGCATTGAGCATACCGCAGTAAGCATCGCCTCTACCGCCCACAAGATTACTGCCTGTCTCCTCGGCTGCCGCAACAAACATCACCGGTCCGTTAAACTGCTTCGCGAGAAGCGTTTCGGATGACTCCGGTCCGAAATTTCCAAG
>CAJTZH010000077.1 GCA_910584325.1 uncultured Lachnospiraceae bacterium
TATTATCCACATAAGCATCTTCCACCAAATGATGCTCTCTCTGTCTGCAATCAATATGCTACTTGTTTCCGTCATCGCTTTTTCTTATGCTAATTTATTTCATATCATATCATTCACACAACGGAATGTCAAGAGCGCCTGCCATATCCGCGGCGAAATTTCTCTGTCTTGTAAATGCAAAAAAAATACTGTATACTGGCTATAGAGTGCTTGCACTCATAGCAGACTAGCCATAGAGTGCTTGCACTCATGGCAGACTAGCGATAGAATGCCATAGAATTTTACTTTAAGGGAAAAATACAGAATGAATGAAGATAAAATACTTGCCGCTGTGGTGACTGCATTCTCGGTATGTATCCTTGCGGCGGCGCTTTATGTAACGGACAGAGGACACGCGCAAATCAGAATGCAGAAGGTCTCAGTACAGGTGCAGTCGGCATTGACGCTGCAGGAAACAGAAAATGCCCGGGAGCAAACGGAAGACGAATTAAAGCAGGCAGAAGACGCGCAGGACGGAAAAGAACGTATTGTGATTTGTCTTGACGCAGGACACGGGGGTTCTGACGGCGGCGCGGAAGGGTACGGATATGTAGAAAAAGAGCAGACGCTGGAACTTTGCTTTTTGATTCGGGACTACCTTTTGCAGTATGATGTGGATGTGATTATGACAAGAGAAGAGGATGTGGAAGTCGTCAAACTGAAGCGGCCGTTTTACGCGAACGAGCATGGAGCGGACGTTCTGGTTTCCATTCACCGCAATAACTACGCGCGCTCGTCCGCGTCCGGTTTTGAAATCTGGATTGGAAAAGCGGACAATGAAGAGGACAGGAGACTGGCGCAGCTGATTATGGATAACATCATGTCGGTTTCGGGCGGTTATAACCGGGGAATCATAACGGGTTCTACGACGGACCGTTTTGAGGATTACTATATTAACCGCTACAGCCTGATGCCAAGCTGTCTGATTGAGATGGGATTTATTTCCAATAAATCGGACAACCGTCTGCTGGAAGAAAATAAAGAAGAATACGCAGGTCTGATTGCGCAGGCGATTCTGACCTATTTTGATATTGATTTGGGAGAAAAGAAAGATGGAAAGAGTTAATCAGAAAAATATTCGGAATTTTTGTATTGTGGCGCATATTGACCATGGAAAGTCCACGCTTGCGGACAGAATTATCGAGATGACGGGAACGCTGACCAGCCGTGAGATGCAGGCGCAGGTGCTTGACAATATGGAGTTGGAGCGGGAGCGGGGCATCACGATAAAAGCGCAGGCAGTCCGCATCGTTTACAAGGCGCAGGACGGGGAGGAATACATTTTTAATCTCATCGACACGCCGGGCCATGTGGATTTTAATTATGAGGTTTCGCGCAGCCTTGCCGCCTGCGACGGGGCGATTCTTGTGGTAGACGCCGCGCAGGGAATAGAGGCGCAGACGCTGGCAAATGTTTATCTGGCGTTAGACCATAATCTCGATGTTTTTCCGGTGATTAATAAGATTGACCTTCCAAGCGCCGAACCGGACCGCGTCAAAGATGAGATAGAAGACGTCATCGGTATTGAAGCGCAGGATGCGCCGCTGATTTCGGCAAAGAACGGCATCAATATTGAAGAAGTTTTAGAGGCGGTCGTGCAGAAAATTCCCGCGCCAAACGGAGACCCGGACGCGCCGTTAAAGGCACTGATTTTTGATTCCCTGTATGATTCTTATAAAGGCGTGATTATTTTTTGCCGTATTCGCGAGGGCAGCGTGAGAAAAGGCACGAGAATCCGCATGATGGCGACGAAAGCCGAGGCAGACGTTGTGGAAGTGGGGTACTTTGGAGCGGGTCAGTTTATCGCCTGCGACGAACTTTCGGCGGGTATGGTCGGATACATCACGGCAAGTATTAAGAATGTAAAAGACACGTCTGTCGGCGATACAGTGACGGACGCGGCAAATCCATGTACCGAGCCGCTTCCCGGTTATAAGAAAGTCAATCCGATGGTATACTGCGGCCTGTATCCTGCGGACGGCGCGAAATACGGTGATTTGCGCGACGCATTGGAAAAATTACAGTTAAACGACGCTTCTTTGCAGTATGAGCCGGAGACTTCCATCGCGTTGGGCTTCGGATTCCGCTGTGGATTCCTCGGGCTTTTGCATCTTGAAATTATTCAGGAGCGGCTTGAGAGAGAATACAATCTTGATTTGGTGACGACGGCACCGGGCGTTATCTATAAAGTGTACAAGACAAACGGCGAGGTCATCGAACTGACCAATCCGTCCAATCTGCCGGACGCGTCCGTCATCGACTATATGGAAGAACCAATCGTTGCCGCGGAAATCATGGTTACGACGGAATTTATCGGTTCGATTATGACGCTTTGCCAGGAGCGCCGCGGCGTTTATCATGGTATGGAATATATTGAGGGAACGAGGGCTCTTTTAAAATATGATTTGCCGCTCAACGAGATTATCTATGATTTCTTTGACGCGCTCAAATCACGCTCGAAGGGCTACGCGTCGTTTGATTATGAGATGAAGGGATATCAGAAATCAAAACTTGTAAAGCTGGATATCCTGATTAATAAGGAGGAAGTTGACGCGCTTTCATTTATCGTCCACGCGGATTCCGCGTATGAGCGGGGACGGAAAATGTGCGAGAAACTAAAGGACGAAATTCCAAGACATCTGTTTGAGATACCGATTCAGGCGGCAATCGGAAGCAAAGTTATCGCCCGTGAAACGGTGAAGGCGCTTCGTAAGGATGTGCTTGCGAAATGTTACGGCGGCGATATTTCCCGTAAGAAAAAGCTTTTGGAAAAACAGAAGGAAGGAAAGAAGCGTATGCGTCAGATAGGAAATGTGGAAATTCCGCAGGAGGCGTTTATGAGTGTTTTGAAGCTGGATGAGGAGTAGGCATGAAACAACTGGGATTGTATATTCATATTCCGTTCTGTGTGAAAAAATGCCGTTACTGCGACTTTCTGTCAGCTCCATACAGTGAAGCTAAACGGGAGCAGTATGTCAGGGCGCTTACAGAAGAGATTGCAAAAGCGGCGCCAAAGTTTTCGGAGTATACGGTCGATACGGTTTTTATCGGCGGCGGAACGCCGTCTCTGCTTACGGCAGAGCAGATTACGCGCGTTATGGAAGCCATTCATGAAGCGTATCGCCTCAACCCTTATACGGAATGTACGATTGAGTGCAATCCGGGAACTGTGGAGGAGAAAAAGGCGGAAAGCTGGATTTTAAACGGTATAAATCGTGTCAGTATCGGTCTGCAGTCGGCAAATAATAACGAACTGCAGGGATTGGGAAGGATTCATACTGTGGAAGAGTTTCTGGATAGTTTCCTGCTGCTTTCCAACATGGGATTTTCCAATATCAATGTGGATTTGATGAGCGCGCTTCCGTTTCAGACAGAGGAGTCGTTTTACGCGACACTAAGGAGCGTTTCCGGTCTGGCGCCCAAACATTTGTCAGTATACAGTCTGATTGTGGAAGAAAATACGCCGTTATATGATTGGGTTCATGCTGGAAATGAAGACAAACTGCCGTCTGAGGAGACGGAGCGGAATATGTACTATAGGATGAGAGAAATTCTTGAGGAATACGGCTATTACCGCTATGAGGTGTCCAATTACGCCAAACCCGGATATGAATGCAGGCACAATCTCGGTTACTGGGAGCGGAAAGAATATGCGGGTTTCGGACTCGGCGCGGCGTCACTCGTAAAAGACAGACGTTATAATAATGTATCCGATTGGAATGAGTATATTGAAAGCTGCGGCAGCAGAAAAGTGAATGAGGAACTTCTTGAAAAGAAGGACGCCATGGCGGAATTTATGTTTTTAGGGCTTCGCAAGACAAAAGGGATTGACAAACAGGAATTTTTTGACATGTTTGATGTGGAGTATGACAGTGTTTATGGGAAGGTTACAAAGCGGCTGACGGCGAAAGGTTTTTTGCGGGTAGAAGAGCAGCGCGTAATGCTTACGGACTTGGGAATTGATGTGAGCAATGTGGTATTGGCGGAATTTCTGCCGGATTGAGAACTTGGATATGGCAAAAATTTTTTTCATCGAAAAACTGCGAAAACAGTTAAAATAGGATTGACGGACGTATTATTTTTGATACAATAAAACTATCAATTTATTTGGAGGGATACATGAAGATAAAAAAGGATAACCGCGGTTTTTCAATGGTGGAACTGATTGTAACGATTGCGATTATGGCAGTCATGGTTGGCGTAATTTCTGTTTCGGTGCTTGGATATGTCGAGAGGGCGAAGATGACAAAAGCGCTTACAGAGGCGAAAGCAATGTACACGGTCGCGCAGATTTCCGTGATTAATGCGGCGGCGAATGAAGTGGAAGCGTTTAACTACGCGTTGAAGTTTGAACAGGTCGTGAACGGTGAGACCATGAGACTTGGCAGATTCAGTAATCAGTCTCTGTATAAGTTTTTAAAAGAGAGCGGCGGCGCTCCGAGTCAGTCGAGCGCATTATCCAAGAAGGCGGATTATTATATTGCCGAGCAGCTTGCGTATAGTGTTCCGGGAGCGGACGGAGAGATTGAGAACGATATGCTCAAGGACAAAACGCCGATTGGCGATTCTCATTCTACCAAATATATTTCCGAACATCCGGAAATTTATGGAGACGTCGTTTTCGCGATGGCGTATAACGGACGCTGTGAGGTTATTTATTTCCAGTGTGTATATAACGGTTATTTTATTACTTCAGAAGGCGGCGTACTGACGGCGGAGAAGGTATCGGACAGTACAAAATTTAACGACTGGCCAAAGACGAGAGCTTCTGGAACGGACGGCTGGTAATTGTGCAGGCGCCGGCAGAAGTTTTGCGGTAACGGCATATATAAGGAGCAGACATGGGACAGACAGTGTATGACGGCGTCATATTTGACCTTGACGGTACATTATGGGATGCGACGGCAGTTAATAAAGCGGCATGGGATATGGCGTACGAACAGTTGGGATATGGTAAAAGCGAGGTGACGGACGAGGAGTTCGCGTCCTGCATGGGACTGATTATTCCCGATATTGCAAAAAAAATTCATCCCGAAATTCCCGAGAATGAACGGGACGGATTTATAGACTGCTGTATCGAAATTGAGCATAAAATGTTATTGGAGCGCGGCGGTATTCTTTACGGGGACTTTTACGAGGTGCTTGTACAACTTTCAGAACGCCATAAGCTCTGTGTGGTAAGCAACTGCCAGGCGGGATATATCGAGATTTTCATGAAGGTTCATAAAGCGCGGCAGTATTTTGCGGATTTTGAGTGTCCCGGCAATACGGGGCTGTTAAAAGCGGACAATATCCGGCTGGTAGCGCAAAGAAACAGTTTTCACAATCCGGTTTATGTCGGAGACACGGCAGGAGACATGAAAGCGGCGCATGATGCCGGGGTGCCGTTCGTGTGGGCGTCATATGGGTTCGGAAAAGAGTTGTCGGGATATGAATATAAGATTGACACATTAAAAGACCTGGCAGAATTGTTATAAAATTGAACGGTTTAACAAATAAGAGGCTTCCTGCATATTATTTAATGAATGTATGCAAGGAGCTTTTTTATGGCGACAGTCGTATTAGATGCAGGGCATGGGGGAAGCGACCCAGGTGCGGTATACAACGGAAGACAGGAAAAGGATGACGTATTACGCCTTGCCAGAGCGGTAGGAGCAATCCTTGAGAATAACGGCGTTAATGTGAAATATACCAGAACGGATGATATTTATGATACACCTTTTCAGAAAGCGATGAAGGCAAATGCTACAGGAGCGGATTTACTGGTTTCTATTCACAGAAATTCCAGTGCGAATCCCAATACCTATACCGGCGCGCAGACGCTTGTATATTCTGATGACGGAATCCGTGCAAGACTTGCAAGAAACATTAATAATGAACTGACGGCGCTTGGATTTCGTGACGCGGGTATTGTGGAACGCCCGAACCTTGTCGTTTTAAAACGTAGTTCCATGCCGGCGGCATTGGTAGAAGCCGGGTTTATAAATAGTGATGTAGATAACCGTTTGTTTGACGAGCGGTTTAACGAGATTGCGCAGGGAATTGCGGACGGAATCCTTACTACGCTTTATGGCGGACAGGGAGACGCGGACGATAGTATGGCGGTAGAAACGAATGCAACTGCCAATAACGATTTTGTCGGCAGAGAATTTGAGGCGAGAGAACAGACGGAATATGAAAATATGATGGGTGGTGGAAGAAATATGGTTGGAAATGAAGAAAATATGATGGATAATTCCATGATGTCAGACAGCGAGGCGATGCCTGCAAACGGAAAACTTTATCGTGTTCAGGTCGGCGCGTACCGCAATAAAGAGAATGCGGACAGAATTTTAAATTCGCTGCTGATGGAAGGTTTTCCGGCGTTTATGATTTATGACGACGGGCTGTACCGCGTCCAGGTCGGTGCATATGAATTAGCGCCTTGATGATTGGTATTACAGACGGAGTTTTACATCAAGGTTTATTTCTCCATCAGTATTGTAGTAAGTAATGCGCTCTATGCATGATTTTAGCCAAGAATTTTTCTTTTCAATAGAGAAGGAAGGGTCCTTTAAAATGGTGAGGGCATCTGTGAATCGTTTTAATTTTTCTTCATAATCGATTTTGGCAGGCATTGTTTTATAGGCGTTCTGCAGTGCTGCCTGAACTTCATCTTTTTCTCTCTGCACTTTTTCATTCAATGTATCAAATATTTTTTTCGGCATTCCCTCTTCGGCATATTTTTCCCATTGGTGTATTTCTTTCTTTTCCAGTTCCGCATATTTAGCCTGAAGGTTCTTAATTAATTCTTCGGAAAAATTATAGTTGTCCTTTTCCTTGTTTTTTATTTTAATTTCAAAGTCCGATATACTGTCACTAAGTACTTTTTCAACAAGCATAAGGACATCGTTGTATTTGCATGATTTGGTATTACAGAAAACCTGACCGTTACACTGAAGCCTTGGAACATCCTGACCGCTTCTATTTATATGGGGATGATAGACCATGGCTTTACCGCATTGACAGTATACTAAACCAGCAAGGGGATTTCGGATTTTGGTATCAGCCTTTGCGCGGTGGTTTCGTCCCTGTTTATCTTTTGCCGCATGAAAAAGTTCATCGGATATAATCGCTTCATGCTTTCCGTCATATACAAGATAGTCACCGCTTTTGGCACGGGGGCGTGATACGGTTATTTCAGAATCTTCTACGGATATTACGGGAGCACGATGGTTCCACCGTACTTTTCCGATATATGTTTCATTAGAAAGTAAGTCTTTCATGACGGCAGCAGTCCAGTTCAGTCCCTTATCGGACTTGATGCCGTGTTCGTTCAAGTAGTTACATATTCTTTTTAGTCCCATGTCCTGATTGACGTACATATCGAATATCATGCGGACAACGGCAGCTTTTTGAGGGTTAATCTTGAGGGTAGGACATTTCTTTTTTCCATCCATTACAACCGTGCGGTCATAACCATATGGCGGAATAGGAGATAAATAATTGCCCTGGCTTATGGAAAGTAGTCTGCCGCGGTTCATTATTTTTTTCTGGTATTCCAGATATTCATTGCCGCGTTTTAATTCCCGTTCAAAGAAATCACGGTCATATTCGTCTTTTAGATTGTATGTTTTGTAAGGGGTAATGATTAAAGTATTGGTGTAGCGTAGCAGTTTAATTAATTTGCCTGCATCTTCCAAGTCACCACGGGAAAGACGCTGAACCTCAACTGTTAATATAGCTTTAATTTTAGGGGATTCTATCTGTTTGAGTACTTTCAGAATTTCCGGGCGGTCGGCAAGTGTCTCACCGGAAACGACTTCCCGGTAGATGTTTTCTTCCGGAATGGGACCGTCAAGATTTTTTTCTGCCCATTCCTTCAAAATGGTTTCGTGCTTTGCCAGCACTTCCTCTACGGAGAGCAGCGGATCATCCGTGCGGGATTTTCTTAAATATTCAATAATTTCGTCCGGATTCAGACGTGGTAATTCATAGTACATGGTATCACTTCCTAATATCTTTTATATATTTCATAATGTTATACCCAATTCATCCGCAAGTGTTTCTATTGGAACGCCTTGACCATCATTTTCTTTTTTGGCACGTTCTATCATTTCTAAGTCCCTATCGTCCGGTTCGACTTCTTCACCGGCATATGCTTTTAAGTTTTCTAACATATCAATGACAAAATTAAGTTTGTTGTCCGGTATGCTTTCAATTAACTGTAATGCTCTTTCTTTATTGCTCATTTATCATTCCTCACATTTTAAAGGATAGGGAACTGTTTGATATTTAGAACAGGTCACTGTGTGTACCGGTTCTGGTTAAGGTTAATGTTAATATATCCTGTTCAATTTTATATATGAGCAGCCAGTCCGGTGTAATATGGCATTCACGGTGTCCTTCATAATTTCCGGAAAGATAATGTTCCTTATATTTGGGAGGCAACGGCTGGCCGCTACACAATATATTTACAACCTCCTGTAACAGCAGGGGATTATAGCCACGTTTAATAATGGCTTTGTAATCCTTTTTAAATTTGTTTAAATATCTAACATTAAGCATTTAAATCCTCCATCAGTTCAGCAACACTGTGAAATGTTTTACTGAGATTTCTTCCGTTGTTTACATCATCAATTGCTGCCAGTGTTTCCGGATTAGGAACATTAAGGGATACTTCAAAAGGAATTTTCTGCTGGCGTACCATTGTTTTTGCAAAGATATTAAAAGCAGTTGACATGTTAAGTCCCAGTTCACTGCATAAATGGTCGAATTGCTGCTTTAAAGTTTCATCCATACGGATATTGACATTTGTTTGAGCCATAGTAGCACCTCTCTTATAATTTTTATATCAACATTGTATTAAATATTATTTACAATGTCAATAAAATATGAAATAAATTTTAAATATTAAAAAGACCCTGAGGGTGTTCAGGGTCTAAGGATAATCAATAACTAATAGCATTTAGAACATGCATCATATCCCAATTGTTGAGCGCGTGAAAGTGGCATTTGATGTGCTCTGTCCGGATTCATCTTACCGCAGTCATTAACACGGTGATATTTGCTTCCAGTTTCAGAAATCCATACCATAGGTTCGTTATTTTGTGGTATGTCTGAACTTAAAGTCTGGGGTTCTGTAATTTCTTCTGTGGTAGTTTCCAGCTCAATAGGTGCTGTGGTTTGCAGTTCTGTTGATGGCTCCGAAATATTCTGACTTGGCGAAACAGTGGTAACCGGTTCTGTTTGAGTAACTTCAAATGCGGTTGTGGGTTCTGATTCAGTAGCAACGCTAGTTGGTGCTGGTGTGGTGGTATCTATAGTAGTTGGTTCAGGATATGAAGTTTCTGTAGAGTTATCGGAAGTAGTTTCCTCAATATTGTTGTTATCGGTATCTGGAGAACATGTTTGCATACAGGAACCAATTCCGGATAAAAGCATAAGCGCAACTATGTATAATGCACAGCCTTTTTTCACTTTTGTCGATAGTTTTTCTTTATGTACAGTTTTATGTTTGGTTGTAGATTTTCTGCGAGGCACAGTTGATAAATCATCCAAGTCATGATAGTTGTTCATTATAGAGTCTCCTTTTAACATTAGTTCTTTGAGAGCATCTGTCTCAAGTATTTCATGTAAAGTATACAGTTCTTTAGAACATTAGTCAAATACTAATTGGAAAACATTACCAGGAAAATATACCTACAGTTCATATTATAATGTATCTGGAGGTGTATTTGTGGAGGTAATAGTAAGCAAAGTACGTGCAGAAAAGAAAATATCTTTGCGCCAGCTTGCCCGGATATCAGGTGTAAAAAGAAGTCATTTAAGTGATATAGAAAATAATAGAACGTCACCGACTCTGGATGAACTGGATGCACTTGCTACAGCCTTAAATGTTAGGATTGTGGACCTGTTTGTAGAACAGTGAGGACTAAAAGAGGAGTAATTTGAAAAAAGTGTCCATGTACATGGACATTTGCGTCAAAACTATTGCAACTAAAAAATTATCTGTTAATATATACCATATAATGTAAAATCTAAAGAAAGGGGAACATAAAGTATGAGGATTGTAGTAAAACAAAATTTTAATTCGAAGGCATCAGTGACAAAAGATTAAAATTGCGGGGGAATAAGAATGGACTTAAAAAAACAAATTATTGAGATGATACAAAAGATTACAGATGAAAATATACTGAAAAAGATATATACATTCGTAAAAGAATGGAGTAACTAAGTAAAAGGCGGGATTTATATTCCGCCTTTTAAAAATCGTTCTGAAAATTTCCAAAATAATTCTTTATCTTCAGGAGAAAGTTTCCAATAATCAAGGATTGCCTGACGTGCTTTTACATCCCCCTTATCAATAGCCACAACAATTTTGGTGTATTCATCGTCTTGGATAGAATACATATCGCCGGTTCCGTATCGGAGCCATTCTTCATTGATACTAAATTCTCGGCATATGGAGTTAATCACTGCATCGCTTAGCCCGCTTTTACCCATTTCATAGCATGCAACGGTATTTTGTTTTACACCTAGTTTTATTGCAAATTCAACCTGTGTAAGATTTGCATTTTTTCTTATCTTTTTTATTCTTTCTTTCAAATATAATCCCTCCTTTTATCAATAGAATAACATTAAAATATCAATCAGTCAATAAAAAGTGTTGACATTATATCAATTAATGATATAATAATATCAATCAATCAATATGCGGAGGTGATGAAGATGTTGAATATGGATATTCAAAAGCCATTAACAAGTCAAGATATTGAAGATGGAAATAAGATAGCATTATTGTTTTCAACAATAAGCGAGTCCAAGCGAGATCAGGCATTGATATATCTGTCAGCACTGAGAGATAGGCAGATGTTAGAAGACGCAGGTAAGGTAAAGCAGGCATAGAGGGAGGTGAGAAGTACGAAGAAAGAAGTAGACGCAGAATTTAACCATCTGATGTTATGCGATATAAAGGTTAAGATTGCAGAGGCATTCATTAATTTGGAGAGCAATATTCGTTCAATTAGTGACACTGTTGACGTGAAATTGCGTTTTAAAGAGCTTGTTGAGCAGAAAGCGAGTCAAATGAAGAATGAATTGGATATCTTCATTGACTCGCAGACTGAGAGAATTATTAATTCTTTAAAGCATTGATTAAAAAATGGGTTGCCAGGTCCTGAATTACCGGAAGTGATGCAGAACCAACAGAGCTAATGGCGGATGAGACTTTATCCCATATCTTATTAGAACGAATGGTGTCAATAAATTCGTGTCCTGAGTAAGTAATATGGAAGACTATAATTTCACAAATTCCGCCGTTTCCGGGTATAACGTTTGCTGAAATAAAGTCTGCTTCTTCAAGCATAAAAAGTGTGTATGCAATTTCGGATTTTGAATATTTTGGAAATTCATCACAGAAGTTTTGGATATTAAGATGGTTCCATGATAAGGAGTCATCAAGAGTAAGAGCTTTTTCACAATATAATAAAAGGTCTCTTACACAATCCTTATTTAGTTTCATAGTAGATTCTTCCTTCATAAGTACTCGGCTGGTGGCACAGCCTGTAGGGAGATTATAACATGAGATAGAAATAAAGGAAAGGTATGACAAGTAATTAGTACAATCCGTGTCTTCATAACATTAGATAAGGGGTGATGATGTGTCAGAAAAAGAAAAAATTATAGAAGTAGGAGTGCTTAAATTCACGAACCCGAGAGCAACGGTGCGGGTCTATAGACCGGAACTGCCGGAAGATGAATATAAACGTCGTGAAAAAAGAAGATACGATGCAACTGCCGCATTATTATGCGAAGCTGAAAGAGTAGACAGAGCAAAGAGGGAGACTGAAACCGTCAAGTGATAATACATAAATATGAGGAATGCGAAAGCATTCCACACCTGAAACTACTGGACAAGCCTGCAAAAAAGAAACGGCGCAAGATGGAATGCGAAAGCATTCCGTTGTATCAGAGAACGGAGGGGAGAATTTGTGGATTTCGAAGATAGAATATGAAAAATTAAAATCGCAGATAGAAAAACTTGAAAAAGATACTTTGGAGCTTAGACAAAAAATCGAAGCTTTGCAGAATGGAATATTGAACAAGGTATGTTTCAATTCTGTTATGAAAGAGGCGTATAATTTTGAACTTTTAAAGTATTTATATGAAAAAATGGGAATTGAACAACCAAAATCAAATTATAATTTCACTCGGGATAAGCCGTCTTCCAATGAGGACAGGCAGGGGAATAATTAGCTCTGGCAATGGAATGTTTAGTAATTTGTACAACCAGCATAAACATAGGTTAAATTAGGGAAGGCAGGTGGAGCAATGGCGATAGTAATGGAATATCAGAGTGAAGGCAGCACAATTATTGTACATGATGATTGCATTGAAGACATGGAAAAGCAAGAGCAGTTACTTCGCCATGCGTCAAATGTGGTAATTAGAGAAGACTACCGCCGGTATTTGGAAGAACGAAAGAAAGCAATGGAAGAATCCAATATGAAACAGGGAAGTGTGATATGAGAATCAATGTACTTGAGCAGTTCGGCACAGAAAATAAAACGCACCTGAAACTACTGGACAAGCCTGCAAAAAAGAAGCGGCGCAGGAAGGAAGCAAAAGAAGCGTGCCTTGCCATATCCTTTGTATGGCTTCTTGGCATGGCGCTCATGTCGCAGGCGGTCATAGAAAATGACGCCATAGCGGACGCATATACCATCATGCTTGTGATAACAGCCGTATTACAGGCGGCAGGATGCAGATAAAGAAAGATACATGGAAGTGAGGCAGAACACATGAAAAACGAAGTAGACAAGGAATTTAACCGTCTGATGTTATGCGACATGAAGATTAAAATAGCGGAAGCATTTATCCATCTGGAAAGCAACATCCGTTCAGTAACAGATAATGTTGGCGAAGATTTGCAAATTAATTTACATTTTAAAGAATTGGTTGAACAGAAAGCGGGACAGATGAAGGGGGAGCTGGATGCCTTCATTGACTCGCAGAGTGAAAGAATTATTAATTCATAAAAGCATTAAGAACGGACTGACAGGTT